>DCUU01000068.1 GCA_002328565.1 Candidatus Moranbacteria bacterium UBA2206 | reverse complement strand
CCGATAAAAGCCATGGGATCCATAAAAGAAGCTGAGGCCTGCAAGGTAGTGGAAAATTCTTTTCGCGATATCAATATCGCGTTCGTCAATGAACTGGCGAAAAGTTTTGAAAAAATGGATATCGATGTGAAAAATGTTATTGAAGGCGCCGCTACCAAGCCATTTGCTTTTATGGCGCACTTTCCTAGTCGTGGCGTAGGTGGACATTGTATTCCCGTTGACCCCTATTATCTCATTGAGAGAGCTAGAGAATCTGGCTTTGACCATAAATTTTTGCGTGTTGCCAGAGAAATCAACAACTCTATGCCAGCTTACACAGTAGAACTTATGCATGATTTATTAAATGAATTAGAAATGCCGATAAAAGGAACTTCCGTTGGGGTAATGGGGTTATCTTACAAAGCTAATGTGGATGATCTTCGCGAATCGCCAGCAGTAAAAATAATTGAAGAATTAGAAAAGAAAGGCGCACACGTGGTTCGTTTTGATCCATATATTCCATCAATGTCAGACGCAAAAAATATAACTGATTTTCTCAAAAAATCCGACGCGCTGATTTTTGTCACTAATCATAAAATATTTTTAAACTTGGATCCAAAAGTTTTCAAAAAATTTAACATCAAAGCGATTGTGGATGGAATGAATTCATTAGACAAAGAAAAAATCAAAAAACTCGGGATAAAATACAAAGGAATCGGCCGAAAATAAAATATTCTAGAAACTTAAAAAAAGCGATCAACCTGATCGCTTTTTTATATTTAGAAATCAACCTTAATTTTCCTCCTCCACATACTCCTTTAGAATTTCCAGAAAAAAGTCATCCCAACAAATCACTTTCAAACTTTTTCAATTCATTAATCATTTGTAATGTTTCGGGAGTTGTCTTTTCCAAATCAAGATTTAATATCTCTTCTATCTCGAGCCATTTCAAATTTTCTTTTTCTATTTTGCCGGCAAATTTTTCCTCCCTACAATAGTTGATTATCGCCACATAAATAAAATCGCGATGAAAATGAGCCGGCTTATCGTTATAGGCGGAAATTTCTTCCAGTATTTCGCAAAAAATTACCGGCGAAGAAACCCATTGCTTAAAATTTTTATCAAACCAGTACGTTGGAGTAATGCCGATTTCTTCTTCTAATTCACGCAAAACGGCGCTTTCCGCTGATTCAAATCTTTCCACATGTCCTCCGATTGGTATCCACTTCCCGATTTTAGGATGATTTAAAAGTAAAATGCATAATTTTCCAAAAGAATTTTTGCTCACAATTAAGGCGCTGGCAGCGTCATGACGATTATTTCTTATTTTTTCCACTTGAAATATGGCTGTATGACCATCTGCCTCATAAAATTCAAAATATTTCCTGACCACATCTTGCTGTAATCTCAACTCTAAGTCATATACTTTTGGCAATAAATTAGAGTGCAAAAGATAATCAACGGAAACTAAAAGACTGGCCATAATAATATCGAAAATTTCTCCAAAAGCCGAATCATCTATAAAATTTATCGGAAATCCGTCATAAGCGATATAAAAGATTCCATTTTCCGATTTATATGAATTTATATATTCATTTTTATTGATAATATTCGGCTCTAATTCAGAAACAGGAAATTCAATTTGCTTGGATGAAGCACTAACTAACAAGGCATTATTTTTCAAATAAATAATATCACTTACTTGCAATGAATTCTGCCCTGAAGCTCCAACAATTATATCTGCCTGCGCAATAGCTGAAATTCTATCTGTGATACTAAAACCATCTAGCCTTGCCAGCATAGTATTCACCGGATCGCTATCATAAACAAAAACATTCGCCAATGTACTCTTTAGTTTTTTAGCTGTTCCCCGCCCAATTTCTCCATATCCAATAACCAAAACATTTTTTATGGTTATCAAATCTCTTTGAAAATAATCTCTCAGAAATTTTTCCAAAGAATAGCTCACTGATGATCCAACAAACTTATTTTCAATTTTCTTAAGATTGGTCTGCGCTATGCTCACCACTGGAAAAGTAAGTCGGGATTCATTTTGCTTGAAATTCCAATACCCTTGATTAGTATCTTCCACCGCACCTATTATATTGTCCGGAATTTTTTTTATTAAGCTAGAATATCCTCCAATCTCAACCATGCAAATTTTTTTTCCCAGATTCTTATTGCAAATATCGGCTATTAAATTGGGTATTTCCGACACATCACTTGGGCTGTGAACTTTGGCATATTTTTCTATATTTTCCTTAACCTCTGGTATTTCAGAATAAGGAATTGATATAACGCCAACACTTGGAAAATTTTTCAGCCAATTTTCAAGGTAGATTTCCATCGTTCGAGTGAGGTGGATAACAAAAAGAAAGTACACCTCTCTTTTTTCAATTCGATTCAAATAATATTTAAAGATAAGATCCTTTGAATCTCCATTGTTCTTTTTGTCCGTTTTAGACATATAATTTATTTAAAAATTTTTCCTAAAACAAATTCTTTGATTTTTTTCTCCATTTCTTCACCCATAGTTCAATATTACTACAAGCAAAACCAAAAATCAATGCAACTAGTGCCGGCGGATCTCATACTGAATACTCCAAAAGTTTATTTTTTATTTTTTCATCTTCGATTTCAAAATTTTTCATAAAAATAACTTTTTCTGAATAATCAATATCCTCAAAATATGCCAACTGAACACGAAAGTTTTTTTCATTAAATTCCACACCAAAAATTTCCTTGGCTTTTTCAATTATTGGCTCAACTGAACCTAATTTTTCTGCAATAAAATACAAGTCAACATAATCTTTCCATTTAGCACGTCTCCCAAGCGCATACGCTTTCATAGCAGAAAGAGTGACGATATCCGGCATTGAAATTATCCCGTTCAAATCTTGAGTAAATTTTATCGGAAATGGATAGTTAAAAAAAGTGAATTTTATCCCATCCACTATCAGAGTATATTCGTCTTGGTTGTCAACTAAAACCGCTTCTATTTTTCCAAATTCCAAGATTTTTTTTCTTATGCTTTGTGTTTTTATTTCTAATAAGGAGGCCAAATCAAAGTCAATTGATTGTCGATGACCAATCTGAAGAGCGATGGCTGTTCCACCAACCAATCCAAAATCACCAGAAAAGTTTTTGAGAAACTCCAGAAATTCAACTTGTTTTTCTGACAAAATTTCACTGTGCATATTTTTTGAAATAAAGTTCAAAATAGTTTTTTATCTCCGGGCGATAATTATTTCTTTTTTCCGCAGTTCTTTTTTTGAAAATTTCAGCTGTCTTTTTTATGCCCAATATTTCAATCAACTCCTGTGTATCCTTCCAATTTCCCAAATTCAAAACCGCCTCTATAATTACTTCCTCAGAGAGGTTTTCAAAATCCTGTATATACCAGAATAAATGCGGTCTTTTTTTCGCGAAATCTCTAATTTTCATATTCTAATTATAGCACAAAAGACGTCATAAATCAAATTTAATTTCCCCCTCCGCATAACAAAATTCCCAACTATTTCTGCCCACTAACTTCTAAAATTTTATGCCAATGCTTGTGTCCCTTGTCATAATGATCAAAAATTCTAATTTCAATATTTCGAAATCCTTGTTTTTCTAATAATTCTTGCAAGAATTCTTGGGACATTCCAGTTGAAATAACTGGATCATTCTTTTCAAAGGTATGTATGAAAAACCAGCCGTCATTTCTTAAATTGTCATAAATTGTTTTTGCAAAAATATCCTTGTTTTTTATCCTTTGCAAAACATAATTTGAATAAACTAAATCGAAAGGTTTGTTTTTTGAAACATAAGGTTTTTCCAAATCAATTCCCATTTCCAAATCCACTCCTTCGCATTTCCAACCTAATTTTTCCAATTGTTTTACATCACAAAAATCACCCGCGCCAAGATCCAAGACCTTACCGGATTTTTCAAATTTTGTATTTATGAAATTTTCAAGATATTCATTCATGATTTCATTATACAATTTCCACAATTCCCATGCCAATGCAAATTATAATTTCTTGGCAAATAATTGTTTATATGATATTTTACTATTAGAAAAATAATTAAAAAATAAACCCTAAATTATGCCTATTCATAAAATGAAACTGGGTCAGAAACCATTTGATAAAATATCCGCCTTTTCTAATTTTTCCAAATCAATCCAATGAAAATCAATATGATCTTCAACATCTTGAATTTCTTGATTACCTAAATTAACTGCGAAAACTATATCAAGCTCGTGATGTCTCACACTTTTTTCATCATAGCAGTTCTCAACTGTCCCAATAAATTCAACTTTTTCGATTTCAACAGACAATTCTTCTTTCAGCTCCCGTCTAAGAGCTTTTTCGGCTTTTTCACCAAAATCAATATGTCCACCCGGGAAAAAATACCAGGATTCATTTTTTGGTTTCGGCAGTAAAATCCTACCGTCTTTAATAATAATCGCCCGTGAACAAATTTCAAAGTTTTTTATATTCTTCATTGCCTTTCTTGCATATTATTTTCATAAACACTTAAAACTATTCAGAAGTATTTTTTGCATTTTTCTAGATTTTTATTATTCGCAATTTCACAAAATAAACACTTCATAAATACTACCATATCATACATTTAAAAAAATAAAAAGGCGAAATTCATACAGTGATACTGTAGAATTTCGCCCTTCGATAGATAAGTTTTTTATCCCCCAGAAAAATTTTATTCCAAGAGAATTTTTATGATAAAAATCATAGTCTGCTTTTGTTGCGTTGCTCATTCAAAAGCGTTAAGTAATCCGAGATATTAACGGACATATTCCTGCTTTCCGCTATTTCCTTAGTTAATTCAAGCGGAAAACCAAGAGTATCATGTAATTTGAATGCATCCTCCCCCGACACCACATTAGAATCAGATTTAAAAACAATTTTATCAAATTCACGAAGTCCTTTGCTAAGAACCTTAGCAAACGATATTGTTTCAGAACGAATAATTTCCTGTGTCAATCCATTATTCTTAATCAATAGCGGATAATGATGAGCCAATGACTGAGTAGTAGCTTTCGCAATTTCCAAAAATATGGCGCTATCGATGCCCAGAAGGTTCACGTGCAGAAGTACCCTTCTCATGATACGCCTTAATACATATTCTCTTTTGGTTTTCCCTGGAAAAATTCCATCAGCAATCATGAAAACGGTTGTTCGTGCATGATCTGCCAAAATCCTAGCAGATCTCTCGTGCTCATTTAGATTTATTTTCGAACCGATTACCTGAAATAAGGGTAGAAACACATCAGTTTCATAAATTGAACTGGCTTCTTGAAGTGCGAAAGAAAATCTCTCAATTCCAGCACCTGCATCTACACTGAGCAACGGAAGATTTGAAAATGACCCGTCTTCATGCAAATAATACTGCATAAAAACTCCTGCATTCCAAATTTCAAGAAATCTTCCACACTCACATTCTGGCCCACAGTCAGATTTTCCACACCCCTTTTCCAAACCACGATCATAGAAAACCTCTGTGCACGGACCACATGGTCCAGTATCACCTGCCGGACCCCAAAAATTTGAATCGGCTCCCAGTGGCACAATTCTTTCGTCAGGAAGAAAATTTGACCAGATTTCCATTGACTCCACATCTGGAGGAACATTTGGTATTTTTTCATCCCCACCAAATACGGTTACGGAGATCTTTGAAATATCAAACCCAAAAGCATCCTTAATCAAATTCCAGCTCAGCCTGATTGATTCTTTTTTGAAATAATCTCCGATAGACCAATTACCCATCATTTCAAAAAAGGTCAAGTGATGAGGATCTCCAACGTTTTCAATATCATTCGTTCTCACACACCTTTGAATATTACAAAGTCTGCGATTTGGCGGAATACTTTCTCCTGTAAAGAAACTCTTTATTGGAGCCATTCCAGAATTGATTATTAGAAGCGTAGGGTCATTCTTGGGAACTAATGAGGCATTCCCAATCTCCTTGTGTCCATTTTGAGTAAAGAAACCAAGAAACATTTTCCTTATTTCATTAGCTGTAACTCTCATGATATCCCTCCTTTTTAAAATAAGTTTAACTTCTTTGTATATTGATTGTTTTTTGTAAAGAACTTTCCTTAATATTTAATTTAATCAGAATGTCCCAGAAAAGTCAAGCAAACGACACCTTGACAAGAAAAAAATAGTAAAATAGACTAATATAATATGCCAGAACATTGTCAATTAAATATTATCAAGAATTCAACAAATCAAGGAGGATCTTATGGAACTAAAAAAAGAAGAATTTACTCGCTCTTTTCTTGAATTTTGGAGAAGTAGGGGCTTTCAGATCCTAAATAGTCCTTCAATAATTCCAAGAATGTGGACGACTTCCCTCTTTATTGGCTCTGGATTGGTGAGTTCCTTAGAAACAAAAAAAGAGAGAGAACCGTTGGGGAAAAATTTAACAATGTGCCAACCATGCATCAAGCACGGAACGAGTCGCCTTTCACTTATGGATATGATGAATAGAGACGGCTACCTGACTTTTTTTGAACAATTAAATTGCCTTTCCGTTGGCTCATCTTCGACACTGATCTTTATTAAAAATATATGGAATTTCATTCATGATGTGGCAAAACTTGAAAAGAAAAATCTGTATATCGGGGTCTCCGAAACCCAACCAAAAATAGCCTCACTCTGGATCGAGGCTGGCATACATCCAAATAATATTATATTTCCTGATTATGAAGCATACGAATTAGCCTTACCGAAAGAGGCACTTCATGGAGTTTATAGTCCTATTTATTACGATCGAGCTGATCTTGCCGATTACCCATGCCAAAGTGAGCGGTGCGGAATAAATTGTTCGTGCGATCGCTTTTTGCAAATCGGGGACTTAGGATTATTATCCTTTCATGACCAAGTCGTGCATGACCATGGAATTGGACTTGAAAGAATATTATCTGTTTGTAATAATCTGCCAAAAGTTTCAGAGATTGCTGAATTTCAAGAAATAAAAGCTGTGATTAAATCTTTAGCCCTATTGAGTGAGAAGCAAGAAAATATATTTGCTGATCATTTAAGATCCATAGTAATACTAGTCTCCTTTCAGATCAAACCAAGCAACACTGGTCGTGGGTATGTGCTACGAAGCTTACTGAGAAATATTTTTTGGATCCTACAACAAAAAACGGGCGCGTGCTTGCTGAGCAAAGCAGACCTCGAAAGCTTTTTCAGAATTATCGCCTCATTTCATCCATTTATAAAGAACGAGGAAAATACCTTTGTGACAGAAATCATTGGCGAGATAGCAAAGTTTAATAAACTTATCGAGAAAGGAAAGATACTTATTAAAAAAATGAAAACAAGTGGCTCACTAAAAGATAATGATTTAATCTTTTTGCAAGAAACTCATGGGCTACCCAGTGACTTTATTCGTTCTATACTATAAAAACAATTATCGCAATCATCCTCTTATGGGCCACGAAAAATTTCGTGGTCCATTTTTAATTTAAAAATATAAAAAACCCGATTAGCCAAGTTATTTTTTAAAAATAAACTTGGCTAATTCGGGTTTGCAGTATCTATCCATTAAGCTATGCAATTTCAAAGAGGTCTAAATTATTTATCACCTCCCTTAATAGGGAACGCATAAACAAACATTTATTCTCATCGATACTATCATTAGAAATCTTCTGGAAGGCTGGACATGGCCCACCGCAAATATTTCTCGCTTCACAACCCAGACAATCCTCTGTTCGCATCAATGGAATGTGTAGTCCCAAAGAAATTTTTTCAATTGGTACGGTAAGAGCAGAATTCCATCTCTGAGCACAAAATGATACGCTTCCATCTGGATCAACTGATGCCATTATTCGATCACAGCTAAGTGAACAGGGACTTTCCCGTCGCATCTCGCCAGATAACGCCACAAGAGGCGGAGAAGCAGCCGAATCGACTTCGACCCCAAATTCTTTCGCAATCCCTATAGCGCCCACAAGAAGCTTAGCGTATCGATCGCCAGGGACACTCCATTTCAGTGTTTCAAAATGAAATGGCGTATTTATGGTAATTGTACGCATAGAAAACGATAGTAAGACTTTCTTGAGATACTCCAAGAATTTATCCAAATGTTTTGGATGCGGTGTAATGAGTACATGAGCATTCACTCCATTTTCAATGAGCTGTTTATAATTTCGTGCGACATCATCATAGGTCCCACTGCCATCACGATAAACACGAAGTTTATCGTTAATTTCCTTGGGACCATCGACTGAGACTCCTACATGAAAATTATATTTCGTAAAAAATGCAATAATTTCCGAAGTAAGTAGAGTTAAATTTGTTGTGATACGATACACTGGCTGAATAATAATCCCAGCTAAAACAGCTTGCTGAAGCATTTCCACTGCCAGTTTGATATTGTTGAAGCAAATCAGTGGCTCTCCACCAAAAAAATGGAAGGTCATTTGCTCTTCTTTGCCATACAAAATACATTCGGAGATTATTTTTTTGAGTGTCTTTTTTTTCATTACCCGCATTTTTTCGCAATGTTTTGTTACGAAACATTCAATACAGGAAAGATTACAAGTTTCAGTAAGAACAATGCGGAATGCTCTAATTTTTGGATAAAGATATTTTTGCATTTCAAATGAAACAACATCGCCATTCCCAATCAAGCCAAGTTCGATGAGCTCGTTAATTGCCCCATCAACATCAGGATTGCTCCTATATGCACCTAAAATATTTTCTTTTGATCGTAATTCAGAAAAGTTTATCAAAAGTGCACGATGCAATGAAGTAATTTCCGTCAATTCGAGTGAATTTTCATTGAAATGAATAAGCTTTCCCTTACTTTCATAAACTTTATACGGCATTGACTGATACATCATAAGCCCTCCTTCCAAAAATACATATTATCAAAAAGAGATACACACTGCCTTCCAAGACATTGTGGAATTACTTCATTTGTCAGATTGTTTTTTCCTAAAGAGATTTCCAAAAAATCTAGCGAATCAAAAAACAGATTTCCTAAGACAATGTCTTGACGATGAAAACACGGCGTAATGACACCATCATTATCACAGACAAAATATTTTTTACCCATTAAGCATTGCGCAGATGTCGGCGGTACCTGCCCTTGCCACATACATTCGGTAAGATCAATGTACTGTGAAATATGAGGCTTTGCCAAAAAATTGACTGCGCTCCTCATTTCATTCTGAATCAATTCTGTATCATCCGCTTTTTCATTAGGAATAAATGCCCGTTGAATGCGAACATCCTGCACTCCCAAAGAATATAGCCATGCTATGGTTCTCATGAGAGATGGAGCATTTTCTTTCGTAACCACCGTAGTAGTGGCAACTGCCACATTTCCCAGTTCAGCAAGCTTCTCGATGGCATAAACTGCCTCTGCATAACATCCGCGATTGAAATTATGAATATCGGGATTATAAGAATCAATTGATACATCGACCCGATCAACGCCAAGCGATAAAATCATTTCGACATCTTTTTTATTCATACCAGCCGCACTCGTGTTAATAATAACTTTAAGATTGCAACTTTTGAGAGCTCTGATAAGTATATAAGTTTCATTCTTAAATCGTTTACACAAAGGATCTCCTCCAGTTAAGATAACCGTCTCAAAATTCATCTCTACTATTCGTTCAGCACACATTTCTGCCATCGAAGGAAGGATTCTTTTACTGGAACGTTTTTGATATCCTAATGTATAAAAACAATACCGACAGTAGATGTCACACTCATTGTTTACTAAAAGAAACAATGTTCTTTTCATAATATTCATCCTCCTTTTTAGAAAAACAACCTGGTTTGGCGCACTAGCAAAACCAGGTTGGTTAGAATATTTTGACACTACATTTTCAGCCTGATTGACACGCACTTCGTGGTGTACGAACAATCAATTTGATGCGACGAATACGCTGCTTCTTGGATTTTTTACTCATCTGACATCTCCTTTTTTTATTAAGGTACAAAATATTCAAGATTCTCACCATTAAGAATCTTATTCATACACTACAGTATTTCATTCTTTTGTCAAGTACTGTCAAGAATATGTGTCAAATGTCGCATTGATATCTATTCTTTTAATTTTCCCAAATACTACCTTCTCCCACAACATACTCTTTCGAATTATCAATGCACCATGAAACTTTTTCTCCAATACCAATAAATTTAAGTTTTTTCGGCATAGACTTCAAACATAATTCTTGAGATTTAAGAAAAGAATTTTCATTGGCATGAACCAAACAACCAAGAGAAACAATCCCCCAACCTTTTCGCAATTCAAATGAATTATCCTCTTCATGAATATAATATTCGCATAGTGCTTGTGCTCCAGCACTCATTCCTACTATTAAAGTTCCGTGTTCATTTGCTTCGCGAAGTAAATGAACTAATTCCCATTTTTCAAAAAGATCTAATAACAACTGCGTCATACCTCCTCCTAAATAAATGACCGACGCATTTTTAATTGCATCCTCCATAAAATATCTTCCCTTTTCTCGAGACGCAACAATAACATTAAAATGATCCTCAAAAACAGATATTATTGTTTTCGCATAATCTTCTGAATCATCAGCAGCGGTAGCAAAAAACACAAATAAAGATCCTTTTGGTGTTGCTTTTTTTATGCTTTCATCAATCGTTTTTGTTTCTCCTTTAGCTATTTCGCCACCACCAATTAAATATATTTTTCCTTTCATTTTTTTATAATATTATCTAATTCTCCTCCACATGCTCCTTCGGAATTTCCAAAAAGAAAGTTGAGCCGAGGTTAGTGCCGGCGGATTCTACCCAGATACGGCCACCGACGGCTTCCATGACCTTTCGGGCAACGTGGAGACCAAGACCGGTGCCTCCAGCGTTCAAGCGATTAATGTCTTTGCCTCGGGAGAATTTAGAAAACAAGTAGGGCATTTCTTCCTCAGGAACGCCAATGCCGGTGTCAATTATCGCCACCAAAACATTTTTATCGTCTTCAGAAACTTTCATCTTCACTCCACCCTTAATGGTATATTTCAAAGCATTGTCTACCATATTGGAAATAACTTCGCGAACTTTGCTTCGGTCAGTGTTGGCCTGCGCCATTGAATTTTCAGGCAAAATCAACTCCAAACGCAATTCTTTTTCACGAGCGCGCAGAGCGAAAGTATCATAAATTTCTTGGCATAATTCATTAAAATTTGTTTTCTCAAAAGTATATTCCATTCGGCCGGATTCAATGCGCGACAAATTCAAAAGGTCTTCCGCTAGTTCAATTAGTCGCTCGTTGGAAGTATAAACCTTATTAAGCACACCTCTAATCTCAGTGCTAACTCTTCCGTATGAATCTTCCAAGATCAAAGAAATGAAGCCCTTGATGGCGGTGAGAGGCGTTCGCAATTGATGCGACGCAATCGAGATAAATTCCGATTTAGCATTGTCGAGTTTTCTCAGCTTATCATTCGCCATCGCCAAACTGGTTGACATTTTCTGTAGTTCCTCTTTTCTTTCAATTTCAAGCTTCACTGAATGAATCAATGCCCAGCCGAAGATAATCGACAGTGTCAGGGTTATTCCTGTCAAAACTTGATTGATGAAAGATCTGATGAAAAAGAATTGCGAACCAATAAGAATCACCAATCCTGCCACCAGTGCCTGCGCTCCGATCATTTTCACATTAAAGGCTTCAAATTTAACAATTAAATAAGCAAGAAAAGCCATGAAAATTGGCATACCAAAAAGACCATAGAATTCGAAAGCATATCCTTGAGTAGGATTCATAAAACCTTTATCAATAAGATATTCCGCAAGTATTTTTCCAAATAAAAATAAAAGTAATAGCGCTGTGACACCGAGAAAAATAAGCAGTATCTGTTTTCTAAATTCTTTTTCTGCTTTTTTGTATCTATTAAAGGTTAGTATTAAGATCCATAAATATATCGCTCCATACAAAGGCAAGGCAAATATATTATAAAAAGAACTCTCTACTGGAATACAGTCGACTATACTAAATTTGGTAAGATAATAACTAGTACCTAAAACAGAAATAATCGGTAAAAGAAAAAATCCCCAAATCAATTTTATTTTAAATGAAACGTCTTTTTTATCTATAAACACATAAATTAAATATAAACTCAAAATAAAAATCAAAGCCTCGAATATTAATGTAATTTGCCAAAAAAACATATACATTCGACTATCATAACTTGTCCATAAAATTATATCTGAACCTGACCACAAAGAAAAAGAAACTACTATCCCAAGTAAAATTTTGCTAACTAACGTTCTACCGCTTTTAATAAATACTGCTATTCCAATAAATAAAGAAGCTATCACGGCAGGTATATGCGAATAATAAACCAGACTAACAG
>DCUU01000001.1 GCA_002328565.1 Candidatus Moranbacteria bacterium UBA2206 | reverse complement strand
CGATGCGGTGTTGTTCGGGGAGGGGTGGAAAAGGCATTTCAAAAGGAGCAAGCATTTGTCTGGTAATTTGCGGCTGAGCAGAGCCCGTAATTACACTAGACAAATCTATGCCTATAAAAAAATATCTTAAAAAATCTTTTGATAAATTTTTATCATCTCTTGGGCGAACAACCATTGCATTTCCGTTAATCCAAGATTTTGGGATTGAAACATTGACGCTTCCGCAGGTCGCACCTCGACAAGTAATTAATAACTCTGAGTTTTCGTGATTATATTTATCATATTTTCCAATGATTCCATTTGCGCCAAAAACTGTATATTCCCCATTAAAAATCATCTCTTTTGTAGAGATAGTTTTTGGCTGATATATATCACAAACCTCGCCAAGTTTTTTTGTTTGCCAGTTAGTTTTAATCATTCTGCATTAATTTTAAAAAATCAATAAGCTCACTTTCAATAACCTCTGTCCATTCATCCTCTGTCATTTCGTTAAATATTGTAAAATTATTTTTTTCCTTTAACTGGATTCCACTTTCTGCTGACATTGTCTTAATTTTATTCCCTACATTCAAACAATCATCAAAAAAATCTACCGTATTTTCATCTAAATTATAAACTCTTTCTAGAGCCCGCGGGTGATAATAATTTTCAATTACATGCCTTTTTTAAAATATAGCCCTTTCCCTTACCTCTGAGGTTAAATTCCTTGCATCTTTCAGCTTGCTTATCTTGTGTTTCTTGATTCTGATGTTTATCACTGTCTATAATTAAAAACAATTCTCTTTGTGAATTGTCAAAATAAGAAATATTTAAAAAACTATCGATATTTGAACCTCCAAAGGGTAAACATAAAATTTTAGAATTATTAGATATTTTTCCCCCAATGATTTTTTCAGAAACTAGATCATAAAAATCAATATCATGATAACTTTCAACAAAAAGAATTTTTTCAAAACCATCTCTTAGATTGTAATACGGCTTTATACCTAATTCATCGATAATACTTTGAACAAAATCAATCTTATTTTCAGCTCCTGCAAATTCATATACTGATTGATTTTCTTTTTTGCATAATATGACTGAGTTAATATCGGTTGATCCAGCAAAAACTGGTGAGTGAGTAGATATTATAACTTGGTTATTGCCAGAAAGTTCCTTTAATGAGTTAAGTAAATCATTTTGAGCTGAAGGATGCAAAAAAGTTTCAGGCTCTTCAATTAGATAAAGAACGTCATGACCTTTATTTTTTTCAGCTAAATATCTAAATCTAGCAACCATAAAAAGTCTTCTATAGCCCGTTCCTTTATGCGACATTGGGATAGGTTTAGAATCACCATCGAACTGAAAACTCACATTAATTCCATCTATTGCCTTTGACCATTTAATGTCAGGTTCAATAATAACCTCCCTGAGGGATGACGTGTAGTCCTGCATGTATATCTTAATACTTTGCGCTTCTTTATCCATCTCACTTTTTATATCTGCCTCAATCAAGGAAAGTCTCATAGTATTATCCTTCGTTTCTTCTTTAAAAAAATCTTGAATTTCAGCCACTGAATTTGTTTTAAATTTTGTATCTGCCTCAAGACCATAATCTGAAACAAAAAGCTCGACACCAGGTAAAATGCTCGCAATTTTATATATGTCCTCAATCCAAACCTCTACAGTATTTACCATAGTTTCCTTACAATATTCCCTTAGATATTTTATCTTTTCCATTTTTGAATTTCGCCCTTTACCTGAGACTGGAATAGATATAGCATATTTCTCTAGAATAGAATTAAGGTCTTCATCGCTTTTTTCGTAAAGTCTAGAAAAATCAGTTTCCGTAAAATCCTTTATCAATAAATTTATTCCAGAAAATGCATTTCCAGGTTTATCTGCTTTTTTCTGAATAATCACACCGCCATTAAAAATAATATCATCTAAAAAGGCATCAAGCCCATCGGCTTTTTTTATAACTGACTTTACTCGTTTTTCAAGTATTAAACGAATATTCTCACTATATACATAACATTCAATGATAATTTCATCATTGATATCATTAAAATCTGATTCAACAATCTTGTATTCCTTTGGATCAAGAAAAGTCGCCAATGCATGAAGAATAATTGATTTTCCAGAATCATTTTTTCCAACAATTGATGAAAAATCAGCAAGTGGAATTTTTTGTTCTTCTTTAATTCCTCTATAATTTTTAATCCCAATACTTTTTATTTTCATAAATATCAAACTTACGCTAATTATCCACTTCCCCCAACTCCAAGCTCTTTATCTGTGGCAAAGCTACATATCCGCTCAAATCCCCATACATTCCAACTGTATTGGTAATCACTTTCTTAATTTGCTTCTCCCGCTCACACCAAATCTTCTCATATGCCATCCGTTCTTTTCGCAGTCCATTATCCATATTAGAAAATGCTTCTACAATTGCTTCTACACGTTGTTTAAACTCCACTCCAGTCAAATATGAATAGAGAATCTCCATCTTTTCGTTCTTACCGACAGACATGGCTTTCTCACGAGTCACTGATTCCAAATTTATTCGAAGTGCCATAGCCAGGGCAGTCGCCAACTTAATATCGCAAATCCACACGCCGTCTCGAAAAGAAAAGCCCTTTACTCCAACTGGCAATACTGTTGAAACGATCACTGCCAGGTCTGCCTTGATGGCTCTTTGGTCATCTTTCAATTTTTGAATCCACTCATTTTTCCATGCCTTGGTCTTTTTCAATTCCCAAATAATTTGGCCACATAGACGACCATTACGATCCATGACTTTTTGAATGATGTCTGCACCATTTACTCCCTTTGGCACGGGGACTATTTTATCATAAGGAAATTCTGCTTTCAAAATTTCTTCCAGCTCCAGCTCCAAAACTTCACCTTGTGATTGTTGTGATCCTTGTTCTAGTTTTCTGCGCAGGTCATCATTCGCCTTATTGGCATCGCTAATTTTCTTTTCTAATTGAGCAATTTTATAGCGCTCCACCTCAGCTGCTTTCTTGCCTGCATCTTCTTCAATTTTCTTTCTTTCCTCGTCCAATTGCCTCTGCTTTTCTAATTCAAAGTTTTGCCTGTCTTCTTCGAGCTTATTCTTCTCTTGACGCAACTCCAACTCTTTCTTGTTTGCAAGGCGCAACTTTTCATCCTTTTCCGCCAATTGCTCCTCTATCATTTTTCTTTCTTCCAATTGCTCTTTTTCTGTTTCTACTTTAAGTTGCTTCCTCATATTGCTTTTCTCTGCCTCAATTTTTTCAGCCACCTGATTCGCAATCTCGGATTGTGCTTTTTCCTTGTCATTTTCTAATTGCTTTTTTTGAATTTCCAATTCTTTCTTTTGTTTTGCAATCTCAGTTTCTCTCTCTTTCTGTTGACCATCCATCTCTCTACGAATATCTTCTTCAATCTGATGCGTCAAAACATCATCAATCGAAATCGACGCTCCACATTCCGGGCATTTGATTTTTTTATTTTCTACTAACATATTATTTTATAAAATTTTTATACATTCACTTCATTAATCCTCACCTGTAAAAATTTACTCATTGCTGGATAAATTCTTTTATTATCCTTGAATTCATGCGTCATTCTGCCCGCCAAAATCGCTGGAGAAATTCCATTTTCCTTGGCAATTTTAATTATTCCATTTTCTAAATCATCACTACATTTAAATAAATCTTTCATAACAGAGTTAAAATCAGCTATTAACATTTTCTGCGCAAAACTATCAGCTTCTTTTTCAGTTTCCAATGAAGTATTATATCCATCTAAATCAATATGAAATTCTTTTTTGCTATGCAAAAGTAAATGCCCAATTTCGTGGAAGAGATTAAACCAAAACTTTCCCTCATCTTTTCCTTTGCAAGTGGCAATCATAATCAAAGCTTTTTCGGGAGCAATCCATTTTGTCGCCGCTTGAATATGCGTATTTTCAAGATATGGCACATAAGCCAACACGATTCCGCATTCGGCAAATATTTTTTCCAAAACTGGCAAATATTCTTTTTTCCCTTTCGTAGAAAGCAATTTAATTTCATCTAGTCGATCAAGTAACGATTGCTTATTAAACAATGACACGATTGATTCTTGTGCTTTGATATCTCCCAAGCGAAGCCATGCGGCCAGTGTGTGGTGATTCAGATTGTTTCGATCATACTTTCTAAAAGCGAATTCCATAGTTTTATTTATAAATCCAAGTGATGAAACACCAAAAAATTTCTGCAACTCTAAAATTATTTCCGTATAGTTTTTCTCTATCCAGCGTTGGTTGGCAGTTTTTCCAATTTCTGAAAGCTCTTTGTAAGTATGTCTAAAATGAGTTAAATGTTTAATATCTTTTTTGAGATCATTTTTTTGATTCAGTCTAGCTAAATCAGCTTCATATCCAGCCTGAAGATTTAACCAGTATTCTACTGATAAGGGAAATACCTTGCTAAGTTTTACTGCCATTGCTTCCGTAATAGGATTTTTCCCATTAATTATTTCATTAATTATTTTTTTTGACATTCCTGTTCTTAGAGCTAGCTCAATTTGAGTAATATTGTATTCCTCAATGTAATCTTGAAGAAATTCCCCAGGATGAATAGCCACAGGTGATTCCCAGCCAGTAATATTATTTAAATTTAATTCTTTTGTACTCATATGGTTATATTTTGCTTATTAATATTTTATGCAATCTATTTTTTATAATGATCACTAATTTCCAATATTTTTAAAGCCGTTATGGTCTCCTTTTTATATAGACCCTCATCCATTTTTTGAAGTTCGTTTCCAAGAGGTTGGCAAATTAATCTTTTGCCTTTTTCTAAATCTATTGAAAATAACCCAGCATATCTTCCTTCTAAAAAATGTGCGCGACCATTACCAGGAAGCTCCAAATCACAAAAATTTTTTGCGGATCTGATACTTAACATTCTTTTGGCTACAATACGATTACTTTGTGCATATTTCAATAGATCTTTTTTTATTTTACTTTTTTCCCATTCAATCTCCATAATCCCATATGAATTTATTACAAATTTTTATTAACATTTTACGTTAACTAAAATATACCATAGTTATAAAAATAATACAAGTATAACGTTTATTTTATTTCAGTATATTACAGAAATTTGGCTATTTTCCCCAATACTTCGCCACTTTCTTTATCCAATTTCGTCATCTCCTCCAAAATCTCCTTCGGCTCTCGCAAAATATTCGCTTCTTTTTTGTTTGGATTTTTAACGGAAAGATCATATGTTTTTGGGTCAATATTCTTCGCATCAACACTCCACGAATTTTCAGAATCTCCTTTTGTCTTTTGCAATTTCACAAATTCTTCTAAGTCTTTTTCGTTCAAAGAATTAGTCTTTCCAAGATTGCGATCAAGATTTAGTTGATAAAACCAAACTTTCTTGGTGGGAGTCCCCTTGTCAAAAAACAACACCACGGTTTTCACGCCCGCACCTTGAAAAGCGCCACCGGGCAAATCCAAAACCGTGTGCAGATTGCAATTTTCCAAAAGCAATTTGCGAAGCGAAACGGAAGCATTGTCTGTGTTGGAAAGAAAAGTATTTTTAATGACAATTCCCGCTCGCCCGCCAGCTTTCAAAATTTTTATGAAGTGTTGCAAAAAAAGAAAAGCGGTTTCGCCGGTTCTGATGGGAAAATTTTGTTGAATTTCTTTGCCAATGCCAGCGCCAAAAGGCGGATTGGCTAAAATCACATCATGGCGATCTTTTTCTTGAATGTCATTGATGTTTTCCGCCAAAGTATTCATATGCCTGATGTTCGGCGCTTCAACGCCATGCAAAATCATATTCATTATCCCGATAATATATGCCAAACCTTTAATCTCTTTGCCAAAAAAAGTTTTGTTTTGTAAAATATCCATTTCCTTAGAAGAAAGCTTGGATTGATTTTGAGTTAGGTAATTATAGGCTTCCACTAGAAAACCGGCTGATCCGCAAGCGCCGTCATAGATTGTTTCGCCGATTTTCGGATTAACTGTTCTCACAATAGTTCTGATGAGCGGACGAGGCGTATAATATTCTCCGCCATTTCGCCCAGCATTTCCCATTTTGGCAATCTTGGCTTCATAAAGATGAGAGAGTTCGTGTTTTTCTTCATAAAGCCGAAAATGCATTCCGTCCACCACATTCAAAATTTCTCGCAGTTTATATCCGCTGGAAATTTTGTTTTTTAGCTCATGAAAAATTTCCCCAATTTTATATTCAATAGTACTCGGCTCTTCCGACCTGAATTTTTTGAGATAGGGGAAAAGTTTGTTATTCACAAAATCATTCAAATCATCTCCGCTTAAAGCTTTGTCGTGATCTAGCTTACCACTTGCATCTTTCGGACAAGCCCAAGCATTCCAACGAAATTCAGGCGATAAAATATATTTATATTTCTTGCCCGCTAAAGCGCTTTCCGTTTTTTTCGTTTCCTCCAAATCATCCAAATATTTCAAAAACAAAATCCACGAAGTTTGCTCCACATAATCCAACTCAGTCCCGCAACCGGAATCAGTATGAAGAATATTGTCTATATTTTTAAATGATTGTTCGAACATAATTTATCTAATTTAAAAACTTATTTTAAATATCTCTAAAGCTTGGTATATTTAGTATGCTTCCCTTTGGCTTTTTCAACTGGATATTTTTCTTCATTTTTTGCTTGCTTTTTATCCAGAGCTTCCATGACATCGATTTCTAAATCATGACTCATAAGCAAAACCCAATATAAGACATCGGCCAATTCCTCTCCAATTTCATTTTTTGCTTCTTTCACATAGGATTCCATTTCTTCTTTATTTTTCCATTGAAAATGCTCCATAACTTCAGCCGCCTCCAAAACCAAAGACAAGGATTGATCTTTTGGATTATGAAACTGTTTCCAATCTCGTGCATCCCGAAAAGCAACTATTCTTTTTGTTAATTCTTTTAATTTATCCATATAATTATTTTATTTTTTCTCGCCTCGATTCAACGAGATACATTATTGAGTCGAAGCGGGCCAATCACTAATTACAAAATTCTCCCTACTAAAGATTACTTCTCTATTAAACCGGGTAAACCCCAACTTTTTTCACCGCCACCCCGAATTAATTATGCTTCGCAAAAAATCTTATTTTCCCCCACCCCAACGCTTTTCGATTTCTCCTTCTTTGAGCTCCTTGCCCGACCATCTGCCAAAACGAGCCCCGCAATCCTTACAATCTATTTCGCTTATTCCATCATATCGCTCTGGACTGTTATAATCATATTCA
>DCUU01000069.1 GCA_002328565.1 Candidatus Moranbacteria bacterium UBA2206 | reverse complement strand
TTTCCCTGATTTTCACAGCCAGTCGCAATCTTCGGAAAGAAAGTCAGGAGAATGAGATCGATGAATTTGAGCGCCTTTCTATGATTCAGTTGGAAACCCTGAAATTCATCGATCACATTCTCCTGACTTTCTTTCCGAAGATTGCGACTGGCTGTGAAAATCAGGGAAACAATGTGATTTTCACAAGATTCCTTCTTTTCCATATGATTATATTATCTTATTATTAGATTACCTAACCATATTAGCAAGGCTCTAATATTTTGTCAATATATCAAAATACGGGAATTCCATGCTGTCGCCAGCGTTGGGCTGGGTGGGACGATGGCGACCAAAAGTATAAAAAGAGAAAAAATAAAACTAAAATGCTCCGCTTTCCGCCGTTCCGAATTCTCGGAACTCCAAAACAAAAAATTTTCTTTTCCTTTTTGAAAAAAATCGGGCGCGCGCAAAATTTAAAAAAATGTAGAGAAAATTTTTCTGTTTTGGGACGCAAACTTCTTCAAAGTTTGCGGGCGGAAGCGGGGCGGAGGTTCAAAAATCGGAATCGGGATTTTCTTCAAAAAAAGTTCGAATTTCGTTCAACAAACGCAACCAAGGAATTTTTTTAAGGTTTTTGGAGATTGTGGCCTCGGCGCTTTGCGCCGAAGAATTGAAATCCGCCAGGATTTTCCAAGCGTTTTTGAAATTGAAAAAGAGAGTGCGGTCGGAAATTTGAAAGTTCAATTTTGCAAAGCAAAATATGAATTGAAAATTCATTACCAATTTTTTCTTTCCGCCGTAGGCGGAAGTAAAGCGATATAATCAGCCTGCGGCTGATACCTGCCTGCCGACAGGCAGGTTGTCCAAAAGCGATTTTGAAATTTTTTAATTTGTGCTATTATTTAGTTGGATACAAAATCAATATGGAAGTGCTTTTTGTTGCAATGGGTTTTTCATTGTAATCGCAAAGGAGCAATTCTGTTCAAATTCACTTCCGTGATTTTGTATCCAGCAGGGTTGCTCCTTTGCGTTAAAAAATTTCAAAATATATGAATCAAACCAAAAAGTTTTTCTTGTATGCTCGCAAATCAACGGACGAAGCAGAAAGACAAGTTTTATCCATTGAGGCGCAAATGTTTGAGTTGCGGGAATTTGCCAAGAAAGAAAATCTGAACATTGTCCGCGAATTTGTGGAAAGCAAGACCGCCAAGGAGCCGGGGCGGGAGATTTTCAATGATATGGTGGCACAAATAGAGCAAGGAGAAGCTGAGGGCATCCTGGCGTGGCATCCTGACCGTCTGGCGCGCAATTCTGTGGACGGAGGACGCATTATCTACGCTGTGGACACTCAAAAAATCACTGCGCTCAAATTCCCGACTTTTTGGTTTGATCCGACACCGCAAGGAAAATTCATGCTTTCTATCGCTTTTGGACAATCAAAATATTATGTTGATAATCTTTCGGAAAATGTAAAAAGAGGACTTCGCCAAAAATTGCGCAATGGTGCTTGGCCAGCTTGGGCGCCACTCGGATACAAAAATGACAAAGTGAACAAAAGAATTCTGGTGGACAAAGAAAAAGCAATTTTTGTAAAAAAGACTTTTGAAACTTACGCCACTGGAAACTACACTTTGAAAGAAATCCGAAAGATTATCAACTCTTTGGGCTTAGTTGGCAAACAAAACAAACTGCTTTCCATTTCTAATTTTCAATATGTTCTGACAAATCCGTTTTATTACGGAATAATGAGATATTCAGGCGAACTTTATGAAGGAAAGCATAAACCGATTATCACAAAGAAACTTTTTGACCAAGTGCAAGAAGTGATGAAACAAAAAAGCAAACCGAAAACACCAGGACTCAAGCCCTACATTTATCGTGGCGTTTTTCATTGCCAAGAATGTGGTTGTTTCATCACGACTGAAACGAAGAAAGGCCACAACTATCTGCGTTGCACCAAACGAAAAGAGCCTTGCTCGCAAAAATACACGCGTGAAGAATTCATGGGCGAGCAAATAAAAAATAAAATTCAAAAAGTTTCTTTGCCTTCAAATTGGGCAACCGAAATGATTTCTCATTTGGAAAATGAGAAACAAGAAAAAGCCCAATCTGAAAACTCTTTTGCTCAAAAATGGAAAGATGAAAGGCAAGAAGTTGAAGAAAAACTTGATTCACTTTTGGATATGATTTTGGAAAAATCAATTTCCCAAGAGGAATACAATGCCAAAAAACAAAAAATCCTCAACCGCAAGATTGAGATTTCCGAAAAATTGAAAGCTTTTGAGCAAAAGAGTCATAATCGGTTCGAACTGGCTATCCAGTTCATAAAAGAAGCCAACCAAGCCAAAAATATCGCTTTACAAGAAAATCCCGAACGGATTCTGGATTTTCTCAAAAAGATTGGTTCGAACTTTCAAATTTCCGACCGCACTCTCTTTTTCAATTTCAAAAACGCTTGGAAAATCCTGGCGGATTTCAATTCTTCGGCGCAAAGCGCCGAGGCCACAATCTCCAAAAACCTTAAAAAAATTCCTTGGTTGGGGAGGAAGGATTCGAACCTTCGCGTGACGGAGTCAAAGTCCGTTGCCTTACCGCTTGGCTACTCCCCAATGTTATGTAACATGAAGCATGAAACATGTAACAAATAATATGGATTTTTACTCTTCTACGACTTTGCCGCCCATAATTTCCAGTGCGTCGGTGAGGAGAGAGTTTTGTTCGGATTTCTTGGGTGGTTGTTCTTCTTGGGTTTTTGGGATTAGGTTCTTGTCGATCACAATTTCAATCCGAATAGTCGATTCTAATATCTTACTAAACACTTGCTCAACTGTCAATTTATTGTTGGCGTCGTTTAATCTTTCGCGATAAAAGTCATAGGGTGTGGCGAGAGTGAGAATGTTCTTTTTGGCCTGGGTTGGCTGGCAATTACACAGCAAGGCAGAGAGGGAATGGTTGAAGGGGCGGATATCGATAAGGAGTTTTTTCCAATTAGCTCGCACTTTTTCCATGTCCAAATCTTGGCCACTATCCACAAATTTTTCTTCCACTATTAATGGTTGAATTTCTTCTTCTATTATTTCTGTTTTAGTAATTATGTTTTTACTGTCTGAATTAGTTTCTCCCTCTCCTGTCCTTCGGACATCCTCTCCCGAGGGGAGAGGAGGAATTTTTTGTGTTTCAATTTCATATTCAACTTTTTCTGCCGGAAAAGTTCGGGTAGCTTTGATGACGGCAATTTCCAAGGGAAGTTGGGGGAGGATGAAACTCGAAATTTTGCTTTGAGCTTCCATGAATAAATTTATGGCAGAAATGATTTGTGGTAGTTCGGCTGTTTTGCAAAGCTGTACCATTTTTTCCAGACGCTCAGTGGTCATTTCGGCGGAAAAATATTTCTTGAGATTTGCGTCAACTTTCACAATCATCATCTGGCGAAGATAGTTAACTAAGGATTTGTTGAAAATTTCTAAATCATAACCATTTTCCAAAAGCTCATTGATTTTTGCAATTGCGCCTGAGGAATTTTTTTTCACAATCATCTCAGCCATTTCTTCGGCAGTTTTTTTGTCAGCGGTGCCTAAAATTTCTTCCACTTCTTGGACGGTAATATTTTTGTCTTCTAGGGAAATTATTTGTCCCAGAAGTGATTCAGCATCGCGCATCCCGCCTTCGGCGGAAATGGCAATCATCTCTAGCGCTTCTTTCTCAATTTTGACTTTTTCTGCCTTGGCAATAAGCGTTAATTTTTCGATGATATTTCCAATTGGCAAGCGAGTAAAATCAAATCTTTGGCAACGAGAGATGATAGTCTGGGGAACTTTGTGAATTTCTGTGGTAGCTAAAATGAAAACTACGTGAGTAGGTGGCTCTTCAAGGGTTTTCAAAAGAGCGTTGAAGGCTCCCGCAGAAAGCATATGAACTTCATCGATGATATAGACTTTGAATTTCAATGAGGCATTGGAGAGCGCTACAGTTTCACGAAGTTCCCGGATGTTGTCCACGCCAGTGTTGGAAGCAGCATCGATTTCAATTATGTCTAAAGATTTTTTTTCAGTGATAATTTTGCAGGCCGGACATTTTTCGCAAGTGATGGCGTCTTTCAAATTTTCACAGTTGATTGTTTTGGCCAGAATTCTGGCAATCGAAGTTTTGCCGGTTCCGCGCGGACCAGTGAAAAGATAGGCATGACCAATACGATTATTCGTTATCGAATTAGAAAGTGTGCGCACGATATGCGCTTGCCCGATAATTTCGGAAAAATTTTTCGGTCGATATTTTCGATAAAGTGTTTCAGACATAAGATATTTTTTGATAAATTCAAGAGCGCCCAACTTAGGCACCCCTATGAAATATTATAGCACTCCGAAATACTACTGGCAATAAACAAAAAAACCGGCTAAGTGCCGATTTTATTCATTTAAGGGTTCGCTTTTCTCCCAAATTATGTCAAATTGTTTTTTCATCATATCTGCCATTTCTTCGCTTTCTATTAAAAAGCCGTAGTTTTCCTTCTTCGAAGAAAAAAATCTTACAGTATTTTTATAAATTGCATAACCTAGACTAAAATTAATATTGCTAGGCGCTATTCGTGTTTCTCTTTTTAAATTAATACCTTTTTCTAAGAACTTATATTTCTTTCTGATGCGGCTGTGTTTTCCTGGCCAGATAACTTTTATTTCTATATTGCTTCGTATTCTTTTTTTATGAAATTCATCATAGAAGTCTTTTCCTAAAACATTTATAATATCTTCAATTGGCCAAAATGAATAAACAACAATATCCTGATATAGCAACATATCATTCATCATTTGTTGTAATTCTTTTTTACCTTCGTAAATTTGTAACTTCGGTCTAGTCTTTTTATTTTCAGAATAATATTCTTCTTTTAATCTATGCATAGCTTCTTGCGCTTCAATAATTTCTTTGTTTTTAATTTCAATCAATAAACTGATTAATTCTGGTTTTTGGATAAAAAACCTTTTGATGCCAGATTTTTGGGATTCAATTATTAGTCCTGCTTGAACTAAATTATCTAGAAAATCATAAGTAGATGTTCGATTTATTCCAACTTTTTTTGATATTTCTGTCGCGCCAATTCCGCCATTGGCTTCGAGACATATTTTGAATATGTCCTTTTCGGTGGAATGAAGATTGAATAAATTTAAAATCTTGTCTATTTTCATATTGTTGTGGAAATGTTTCGACAGTATTTACAATAATTGTAAAAACCTCTAATGTCAAGATGGGTAATAAATTAAGAAAAAATAAATGAAGAAAAAAATTATTGATGCTGGTCTATTCGTAGGCTTATTAGTAGCGGTTGGACTATTGGTTTATTTATTTGTTTTTCTCCCAAAACATACGCAACCTGCCTCCATAAAAGAAAATGCTGAAAAAATGAAAATAGGCTACTTGCCAGTTCTAGTTAATTTGCCTTTGTTTGTTGCGATAGAAAATAAATATTTTGAAAAATATAATTTAAAAGTTGAAGCAATCGAAACCCAATCTCCTAACAATGTAATTGATGGCATAATTTCAGGCAGCCTAGACGGTGCTGGCGTTTTAGCCTATCCGATTCTTTTTACAGCTGAAGAAAAATATCCAAATGAATTCAAAATTTTTGCTTCCGGAGATGAAACACAAAGCGAATACGTTTCTGCTATAATAACCAAAAATGATTCTCCTATAAATAAACCGGAAGACTTAAAAGGGAAAAAAATCGGAGTTTATACTGGTTTAGTGCAAATATTATTTTTAAAAGGAATAATTGCTGGTATGGGCATGGATCCAGAAAAAGATATTGAGATTGTTCAGATTGAGCCAAGGCTACAACTTCAAGCCCTAGAATCAGGACAATTCGATGCGCTGTCTACAGTTGAGCCGTACCAAACTATCGCTAAAAGTCAAAACCTTACAAAAACTATAATTGAAAATCCTCGCGTTAAATATATACAAAATCCTTTTCCTTCAGTGGCTACTCCGATTTCCAGTAAATTTATTAAAGATAATCCTAAAGCTGTCGAAGCTTATTTGTTAGCTATTAGAGACGCGATTGATTTTATAAAAGACCATCCCGAGGAAGCTAAATCATATTTAGTTAAATATACGCCAATAAGTAAAGAGGATGCGCAAAAAACCAACATCTTAAAATTTAATCAGTTTGGTGAAGAAAACAGAGAATATATACAAAAAAATGCCGATTGGATGTTTGAACAAAAATTATTGGATAAGAGAATTAATATTTTTGATATGTTTGGCAATGTGGAATTATTGCAACAATAAAAATGTCATATGTAGAAATAAAAAATATATGTAAATATTTTCAAAACAATATTGTTTTGAAAAAAATTAATCTAAAAATTAAAAGGGGAACGCTCACTTGTATTTTTGGTTCTAATGGTTGTGGAAAAACAACTTTGCTTAATATAATTGCCGGAGTAATAAAACCTGATGTTGGATACGTTTCTATTGATGGAAAAAAATCCAACGATAACATTATTGGCTATGTTTTTCAGGATTATAGGGAATCACTTCTCCCGTGGAAAACAAATTTAGAAAACATAGCTTTTCCTTTGGAAATTAAGGGAATTTCCAAAAAAGAACGAGAATCTAAGGTGCTGGATATTGTGAAAAATTTAAATCTTCGGATACCCCTAGATAACTATCCTTATCAAAGCAGTGGCGGTGAACAGCAATTAGTCGCATTGCTTCGAGAAATAATTGCCGAGCCAAAAGTTATTTTAATGGACGAACCATTTTCTTCTTTACATTGCAAAAGCCGAGATTATTTAAAAATAGAAATCCAAAAAATTTATAAAAACCTAGGCTTGACTATTATTTTTGTATCTCATGAAATTGCCGAAACAATGCAATTGGCTGATCGTATCATTATTATGAAAAAATATCCTGGAGAAATAATTAATATGATAGATATAAATTTTCCAAGACCTCGAACGGAGGAAGTAACCTTTTCAAAAGAACTTTCTGATGTTAGAAAAATTCTAAGATCACAAATTTAACTACATGAAATTTTTTTATAAAATATCCATTTTGTTATTTTTTTTAGCTGTATGGTTTTTTATCAATCAAAATCATTTAATTAAGCCTATATTTCTACCAAAAATAACCGCTGTTTTTTCTTCCCTGCAAGAAATTATTTTTTCCGAATATGGATTAAAAAACATTTTTTCAACCTTGGGGCGAGTTTTAATCGGATTTTTTATCGCGCTTTTATTTTCTGTTCCACTCGGAATATTCTTAGGAGTTTTTAAAAATTTTTATGAATCTTTATCGTGGTTTATTGATTTTTTTCGCTCTATTCCAGTAACTGCAATGTTTCCGCTTTTTTTGATATTTTTTGGATTTGGCGATGCTTCGAAAATAGCTATGGGCGCTTGGGCTTGCGGATTTATTATTTTAGTAAATACTATTGGTGGAGTTCGTAGTTCCAAGCCTAATCGAAAAATCATGGCTAAAACTAAAAAGGCTAACTATTTTCAAATTTTAACTAAAATTACATTTTTTGAAACTTTGCCTTTTATTTTTGCAGGGATAAAAATAGGAATTTCTTGGAATCTTATCGTCGTAATTGTTGCTGAAATGTTTATTGGTACTCGTTATGGTTTAGGTCGTTTAATTTATGACTCTAGTATAACACTGGATACACCTATGGTATTCTCTGGAATAATTATAATTGGTTTTATAGGATATTCTTTAAATAGACTTATTATCAATATTGAAAAAAGAGTTATCTACTGGCAATAAACAAAAAAACCGGCTAAGTGCCGATTTTTCTGATTAGTATAAAAAGAGGATTATTTCTTAAAAACCAAAAACTTATAACCTAGGAAATTCCAGACAAGGCCGATAATTGATCCGGCGGCTGCGCCGATTAGTCCCCATTGTTCGGGGCTCATCTGGAAAACTGGGTGAATGTAGTTAAAGACAAAAGAAGCGACAGCTACGTTTATGATAAAACCAATAATACTCACGACAAAAAATTGACCAAACTCGGATTTCTTTTGATTTTTTTCTTCAAAAGTCCAATATTTATTCCAGAAATAACTATTGATATTAGCGATAGTAAATGATATAGCTTTGTATAGAGAGTAGGCAGTAACGATTAGGACACCAAAACCCAAGAGAATATCCGTGGAGCTGATGGCAAAATATTTCTTAAGATAGATTGTCAAAATTGTGAGAACCCCGAAATCAACCAAAACATTCAAAACTCCAGTGACGCCAAATTTTCCCAGTTGCCAAATAACTGGAATTTTTTTGCCAATAAGATGTGCGATAGCCAGTCCTAGGGGAGTACCAATTAGGAAAAAAGGAAGAATGGCAATCTTTAGTCTAATATAAAGTTCGGGCTTGGCTACGGCGAGCACTGGCATAAAAAGAAGACCAATTAGTAGGCCTGACAACATTCCGAGCCAAAAATCTTTTTTTGGCATAGCTTGTATTTTTGTTTTCATAAAAATCAAGAGTTTGAATTTAAATTATTATTTAATTCTTTTTTTAGTTCTTCAAGATCTGGCGCCCATTCATCCATAAGGGATTCACTGGTGTTTGTTGGAGCGTCAGTTTTATTCTCCTCAAGCTTATTTTCGTCTCTCAAAACCTCATCAATACTTTTTTGTGAATAAGTCGGCGTCGCTTTTTTCTGACTAGCAGTTTTTTGCAAAACATTCTCAATAGAACCCCAATCAGAGTCAATATTTTTTGGTAGCACCAAAGTCACTTCATCGCCTGGTTCAACTTTGAAATAGGTGATAGAAGCTAGAAGAATTTTGTAGGCCTTGCCTTCAGCTGCCACAAAATAGTCACCATCGGCATCAAGATTAGCCACTCCGATAACTCTTTTTCTGTCCGTTGGTCCGATTTGTTTATATATGAAAGACCCGTCAGGAGTAATGGTGAGTTTCAGCATATCTCCTTCGACAAGTTTCGATTTTGAAGCGTAGTTGGCTGGCACTGGATATTGCTTGCCGTCAGTACCAATCATAATTTGTCCGTCAAAAGTGCCTTCGATTACCCTGCCATCCTCGGCATCCTCATCACTAATTTTTTTTCTACGTCCAACTTTCTTTTTGCCTTCAAGCTGAAGTAACATTGATTTGGCGCCTTGCAAAGTTTTTTCGGCGCTATAAATCATTTCGCGAAGAGCCTGGACCTTTGCGTTTGTTTTTTCGTCTTTTTCTTCCATTTTAATTATTTCCACTAAATTTTGAGTGGATATTTATTTTTATATTTGTATTACATTTAAATTATACAATTATATCAACATATGTGCAAATCAAAAAACTGTGGATAATTCTTTCCGAAAGAATAAGGCTTGTTTTTTTGTAATAGTAGTACATTTTTATTGGAAATATATGTATACTAAAAAGGGAAAGACAAAAAGATTTATCTCCCATGTTTATATGTGGAGTATTGCAATTTTCGGGATTGCCTTGTCTTTTATTTTTATCCCATCCGGAATTTTGCTTTATAAAAAAAATATCAATATCTCTTTTATAGCTATTATTTTAGCTATCTCTCTGTTTATTTTTCTGATTTATTATATTCCTAGCGCTATTTGGGAAAGGAAAAAATTTAGACTCTATTCTGCTTCGGAAATGAGAAGGATGATTCATTTGGGAGTTTATGGTAAATGTGTTCATCCGACTTGCATAACATTGATTTTTTTAGGCTGGATATTTTTTTTCATTTTTCCGGAACTGCGAATTTTTCTTTCTGTTGTCTGGTTTAGCACAGTAGTTATTTTTTGGATTAGAGCGGAAAAGTCTTTTTTCTTAGGGAGAAAATCGAAATTTGAAACGCAAGAAGATTCTGGTCCAGGGTAATTTTTCTTTAATTTAGCATTTAGAAAATTCTATGTTATTATAGAAAGATGGAAAAAGAAAATTATTATAATAAAGAACTAGAAACAATCTATCAAAACTTAGAAACAAGCGATCATGGCTTGGGAAAAAAAGAAGCCCAAGAACGTCTTTTGCACTACGGACCGAATAAATTGCCTGAAACTAAGACAGATAGCACGGCGTTGATATTTTTTCGCCAATTTCAAAGCCCGCTTATTTTTATTTTACTTATATCGGCCACCGCTGTTTTTTTGGCAGGGGAGCGCATGGACGGATTAGTTATTTTTTCAGTGCTTTTTTTTAATGCCATAGTTGGAACTATTCAAGAAGGAAAAGCCAGAAACATTTTTTTAGCCCTTAGAAATTTTATCAAATCAAACGCTTCGGTTATTCGTGATGAAGAAGAATATATTATTAGCGAAGAAGAAATTACTCTTGGGGATGTGATTGTTTTGCGCGAAGGAGAAAAAATTCCAGCAGATGCAAGAATTTTTTACAGTGAATCTTTGCAAGTTGACGAAGCTGCTCTTACGGGGGAATCCAATCCGAAATTCAAAATTTCTACGTCTATAAAAAAAGATGATATTGCAATTTCCGATCAAAAGAATATGGTTTTTAAGGGAACCAGTGTTGTTTTCGGAAGTGGTAAGGCGATTGTGACAGCAATCGGAAGTGATACAATCATAGGCGGGATTGCCACTAAAATTTCCGGTATCGATGAGGACTTGCCACTCAAAAAAAATATCCGCCGACTTTCTCGATTTATAATATTCTCAGTTTTTTTGATTGGGATGGCGCTTTTTGGGATAGGTGTGGTTTATGGTCATCCGATAAAAGAAATATTCATAACAATTGTAGCTGTTTCAGTTTCCATTATTCCCGAAGGATTGCCGATTGTGGTGACTTTGGTTTTGGCGGCTGGAGTTTGGCGAATGGGTAAGCATAATGTTTTAGTGAAAAAACTTCAAGCTGTAGAAGCGCTGGGCCAGATAAATGTAATCGCTACTGACAAAACTGGTACTATAACTAAAAATGAACTTACCGTTGAAGAAGTGTATGTTGGAGGAAAAAATTTCTTAGTGAGAGGTGTGGGATATGAACCTAAGGGGGAAATAGAATTAAATGGAAAAATAATTGAACCGCTTAATCACCCAGAATTATTATTAGCCGGAAAAATCGGTGCTCTTTGCAGTGGTGCTTATTCGGCTTTTGACAGTGATTTAGGAATTTGGAAAATATCTGGGGATCCGACAGAAGCGGCTACATTAGTTTTTTCCCAAAAGATTGGTTTTAACCGCGGAGATTTGCAAAAAGAATTTATAAAAATAGAGGAGAAACCTTTTGATTATAAACTAAAATATCATACAATTTTGTATCAAGAAAAAAACAAGCATATTTTGATGGCGGTTGGCGCGCCGGAAGAAATTTTGGATATTTCGAATTTAGATCAAAAAAAAGAAGAAAAATTAAAAAAGGTTTTTGTGGAAATGTCTGCGCGGGGCCTTAGGGTTGTGGCGCTGGGGGTAAGAAATGTTTCTAAGAATTATAAAATTCCGGATGAATTGTCGGAACTTGATTTCGTGGGTTTTTTAGGTATCAAGGACTTGCCAAGGGAGGAAGTTAAGGAGGCAGTTGAAAAAGTGCGTTCCGCTGAAATAGGACTTGTTATGATAACTGGAGATTATCGGATTACTGCTAAGGCGATTGCCAAGGAAATTGGAATTTTTCAAACGGGAGACAAAATTATCGAAGGCGTGGATGTTGATCGGATGTCAGTAGAAGAATTGTCGCAAAATTTGGAAAGAGTGAGTGTTTTTGCCAGAACAAATCCACTGCATAAATTGAAAATAATAAACGCCTATAAACTAGCGGGCAAAACAATCGCTATGACAGGAGATGGTGTTAATGACGCCCTATCTTTGACTTCGGCGGATGTGGGCGTGGCCATGGGAAAAATTGGCACAGAAGTTGCTAAGGAAGCCTCGGATATTATTTTGTTGGATGATAATTTCGGTAGTATTGTTTCGGGCATCGAGGAAGGGAGGAATATCTATAAAACAATAAAAAGAGTTATCCTATACTTATTCTCTACTAATGTTGGAGAAGTACTCACTATTGTTGGAGCAATAATTTTAGGTTTTCCTTTACCGATCTTGGCTGTTCAAATTCTTTGGCTTAATTTAGTGACGGATGGTTTTCTTGACGTGTCCTTAGCTATGGAGCCTAAGGGGGATAAGTTTTTAGGAAAAGAATTTGCTCATAAGAAACCAACCTTTATCGACAAATTAATGATACTGCGAATATTCACAATGGCCTTCCCGATGGCGATTGGAACGTTGTTTCTTTTTAGCTTGAATTATCAAGTTGATTTATCCAAAGCTTGGACAATCTCCCTTTCAACTCTGGCAGTTTTCCAATGGTTTAACGCTTGGAATTGCCGATCACAAATTAATTCAATTTTTACCTCCAATCCTTTTTCTAATAAGTTTTTAGTGGGAGCTACGGGTATTGTGATTGGACTGCAAATGTTGGCAATCTACAATCCATTTTTTCAAAAAGTTTTGCGCACAGTTCCTCTTGACGCCAAAGATTGGCTGATTATTTTCGCGGTGGCTTTTTCAATAATCATAGTGGAAGAGATAAGGAAAATGATTCAGCGAAAATATAGAAGAATAATGATGAACTAATAAGTGCCAATAAACGGTGCTTTGACAGAATAATTTTTTAGTGCTAATATATGGATTAGTTGCGATTGACTTTTCGCTGTTAAATCAGCGTTTTTATTTTTTATTAAAGTATAATTTTATGGAAATTCGAAACATCGCCATTATCGCGCACGTTGACCATGGCAAAACAACTCTAACTGATGCAATTATGCGCCAAACCGGAATGGTGAGCGATGAAAATGTGTCGATGGATAACAACGCGTTGGAACAAGAACGCGGAATTACCATTTACGCCAAAAATACTTCAGTTATATATAAGAATACAAAGATAAATATCGTGGACACCCCAGGGCATGCTGATTTCGGTTCGGAAGTGGAGCGAGTGCTTCGCTCAATCGACAGTGTTGTTTTGGTGGTGGATGCGCAAGAGGGGCCGATGCCACAAACTCGTTTTGTGCTCAAAAAATCTTTGGAACTTGGACTCAAACCAATCGTGGTGCTCAATAAAATTGACAAACCAGCCGCCAACCCTGATTTAGCACAAGAACAAGTCTATGAACTTTTTATGGACCTTGGAGCCACAGACGAACAGTTGGACTTTGAAACAATTTATGCCATTGGCCGAGAAGGAATTGCTAAAGCGCATTTGGACGATGAATCAAAAAATTTAGAACCGCTTTTGGATGTAATTTTGGAAAAAGTTCAACCGGCCAAAGCTGACAAATCGGCTGAGCTTCGGATGCAACCTTTCAATCTGGGATATGATAATTTCTTGGGAAGATTGGCGATAGGACGAATTCATGAAGGCACAATCAAGATGGGCAAGGAATATCTTTTGAAAAAAATGGACGGCACAGTTGAAAAATCTCGTATTACTAAATTATATACATTTAAAGGAGTCGCCAAAGAGGAAGTCCAAGAAGCTTATGCCGGAGACATTGCGATGGTAGCGGGATTTCCAAAAATTGATATTGGAGAAACTATTTGTGAAAATGAAACTCAAGAAGCTTTGCCGGCAATCTCGATTGATGAGCCGACAATTTCTTTGCGTTTTATGGTGAACGATTCTCCGTTTGCTGGACGGGAAGGAAAATTTGTGACTAACAAACAAATTCGAGAAAGATTAGAAAAAGAATTAGAAGTGAATGTTGGACTCAAGATTGATTTTTCATCTGCTGAATTTTATACGGTTTTTGGTCGCGGAGAACTTCACGTGGCAATCCTTTTGGAAAATATGCGACGCGAAGGATATGAAATTCAAGTTTCTCAACCGCAAGTTATCATCAAAGATGTTGATGGGGTGAAATCAGAACCATTTGAAGAAGTGACCATTGATGTTCCAAGCGAACTTTCTGGCACTGTGATTGAAAGATTAGGCAAAAGAAAAGGAATTATGAATGATATGCAAATGCATGGTAGTCAAACAAGGCTTTTATTCCTAGCACCAACTCGGGGAATTTTGGGATTTCGTGGACAGTTTGTGGTAGACACCAAAGGCGAAGGAATTTTTTCTTCCCGCGTGATTGGTTTTCAGCCTTATGCTGGGGAGATAAAGAAACGCGAAGTTGGTTCAATGATTTCTATGGCAACCGGAAAAGTTTTGGGATTTTCTCTGGCAAACTTACAAGAACGAGGCACGCTCTATGTTGGTCCAGGAATGGAAGTTTATGAAGGAATGGTAATCGGAAATTCTTCCAAAGGAACTGATATGTCAGTCAATCCAACCAAAGGCAAACAAATGAGCAATATGCGCTCCTCTGGCGCCGATGAAGCCATTCAACTTGTTCCGCCAATGGTGCTGGACATTGAAAAAGGTTTGGAAGTTATGACTGAAGATGAATATCTTGAAGTTACTCCAGTTTCAGTAAGATTGCGAAAACAATTTCTAACTGAAAATGATCGCATCAAAGCTGGCAGAAAAGCAAAATAATTTATTTTAAATAGTTTTTCCCAGAAGGTAA
>DCUU01000079.1 GCA_002328565.1 Candidatus Moranbacteria bacterium UBA2206 | reverse complement strand
CCGATGGTGGGACTTGAACCCACAAACCTTGCGGCACACGAACCTGAATCGTGCGTGTTTGCCAATTTCACCACATCGGCTTTCGTATTTCGTTAATTTCGTAGTTCGTAAATTACCCTAAAATCGCCTTAAGCCTTCGCACTTCATCTGCCAATGCTCCTTCGTTTTCATATTCTCCATGATGACGAGTATCATCACCATAAGTCTCTTTTTTCCTGTCTAAATGAATATTAACCATCATATCCGCTCCATTCACCTTAACATACATATGAAATCTTGGATAGCCCGAAGCACTAAATGGGCGCACAAAACTCATTTCTTCTCCCTCCTGTCTTTGATAGGCATATCCAGCTCGACGAAGCATGTTTATTGGATTAGTTGTGATGTTCTTAATTTCTATTTGCATAATTTTAATCTAAAAGTAAGTGAATAAAAAAATTATTAAAATTCCTGTTTGAGAATCTTAATTTTTTCTAAAATTTTCTGTACCAGCCGTCGACTTAAGAAAATTTTAGTTAAAAAATTAAGATTTGAGTTAATTTTAAGAATTTTTTATTTGCTTACTGTTTTTGACGCTCGTAAAGTATTTTTTAGCAACATAGCAATTGTCATCGGCCCCACGCCTCCTGGCACAGGAGTAATCGCACTGGCAATTTTGGAAACTTCGAGGAAATCCACATCTCCCGTCAATTTTCCCTCATCATTTCGGTTCATTCCCACATCAATCACTACTGCTCCTTGTTTTATCATATCTTTTGTAATTAGTCCAGCATACCCCACCGCTGAGACTAGAATATCTGCGCCCAGACATTTTTCCTTAAGATTTATAGTCTTAGAATGACAAACCGTCACCGTCGCTCCCTCATTTATCATCATAAGCGCCAAGGGTTTTCCTACAATGTTACTTCGTCCCACAATCACAATATCTTTACCAGTAATTTCAATTTCAGACCTTTTCAAAATTTCCAAAATTCCTGCCGGTGTGCAAGGTGGAAAAATTTCTTGACCCAAAAATACTTTCCCAATATTCTCCGGATGAAAACAATCCACATCTTTTTTGGGAGAAATTGCAGAAATTATTTTTTCTTTTTCAATATGCGTAGGAAGTGGTAACTGCACTAAAATTCCGTGAATTTTTTCATTACTATTTAATTTTTCAACTAACGCCAACAATGATATTTGTGAAATTTTTTCTTCCAGCTTATAAATTTCGGAATATATTCCCACTTCTTCACAAGCTTGTTTTTTATTCTTCACATAAATTTCTGAAGCGCTATTGTTCCCCACAATTATAACTGCCAGCCCCGGAAAAATTCCTTGCTTTTTCAATCCTAACACTTCAGTTTTTAACTCTGCTTTAATTTCCTGCGACAATTTTTTTCCATCTAAAATTTTCATAATAATTTCGAAAAATAAAATAAAAATTTGTTAAAATTCTTGTCTGAGAATCTTAATTTTTTCTAAAATTTTCTGTATCAGCCTTCGACTTAAGAAAATTTTAGTTAAAAAATTATGATTCGAGTTAGTTTTAAGAAATTTTTATTTTATTTTTCACTAGTAATTTATTTAAAATAATCCCTTAATAATTCCTTCATCCGTAATATCAATCTTCTGCGATGCCGGAATTTTTGGCAGTCCTGGCATTGTCATAATCTCTCCGGCGATTGCCACGATAAATCCAGCGCCATTTGAAAGTCGCAGTTCCGAGATATTGATTGTGAAATCTTTTGGACGTCCTAGAAGTTTTGGATCGTCAGACAAAGAATATTGTGTTTTAGCAATACAAATTGAAACACCGTCTAATTTCATTGTTTCTATTTTTTCCATTTGCTTTTGAGCTTTGGCGCCAAACTTTACTTCCCGCGCTCCATAAATTTCCCGCGCAATCTTTTCTATTTTTTCTTTGATCTTTTTTTTCTCATCATAGAGCACTTTGAATTTTGTTTTATTTTTTTCCAAAGTTTCCAAAACTTTTTTGGCTAAATCCACTCCACCCTCACCACCTTCAGCCCAAATATTAGAAACAGCCACTTGGGCTCCTAGTTTTTTGCAACGCGAAAACACAAAATTAATTTCTTTTTTTGTATCAGTTGGAAAAACATTAATCGCTACAACTACTGGCACGCCAAATTTTTTCAAATTTTCCAGATGCTTTTCTAAATTGACTATTCCCTTTCGTAGAGACGCAAAATTTTGCGTCTCTACCTTTTCTACATTTTTCAAATCTGCCCCTCCATTATATTTTAGTGATCGAATCGTCGCGACAAGCACCACCGCATCCGGTTTCAAATTTGCCTTTCGACATTTAATGTCAAAAAATTTCTCTGCGCCAAGATCCGCGCCAAAGCCAGCCTCGGTAATCAAATAGTCAGCCAGTTTCAATCCGTAGCGTGTGGCTAAAATACTATTGCATCCGTGAGCGATATTGGCAAATGGTCCGCCGTGAATAATCGCCGGCGTATGTTCCAAGGTTTGCACCAAATTAGGTTTCATCGCGTCTTTGAGAATCACTGCCATTGCCCCAGTCACTTTCAGTTCCCGCGCATAAACTGGCTCGCCAGAAAAATTATACGCTACAATAATTTTTCCTAATTTATCTTTCAAATCCTTAATGTTTTCCGAAAGACAAAGAATCGCCATCACTTCTGACGCTACTGTGATATTAAATCCATCTTCTCGAGGAATCCCTTGTGATTTTCCGCCTAATCCCACAATAATCTGACGCAAAGACCGATCATTCAAATCCATCGCCCTCTTCCAAACAATTTGTCTAGAATCAATATTAAGCTCATTGCCCTGGAAAATATGATTGTCAATTACTGCGCTAAGCAAATTGTTAGCTGTCGTTATCGCATGGATATCTCCCGTAAAATGCAAGTTTATATCCTCCATTGGCATCATCTGTGAATATCCGCCACCAGCCGCTCCACCCTTTATCCCCATGCATGGCCCCAAAGATGGTTCACGAAGAGCGAGCATTGATTTTTTTCCAAGCTTATTCATCGCCATTGAAAGCCCAATGGAAGTTGTAGTTTTTCCTTCGCCGGCTGGAGTTGGATTTATGGCTGTCACTAAAATCAATTTTCCATCTTTATTTTTTTTGATTCTCTTCCAAAGTTCTGGTTTTAATTTCGCCTTATACTCTCCGTAAAGTTCTAGATCATGTTCAAAAATTTCCACCTTCTTTGCAATTTCAGAAATTTTTTCCATTTTATTTTCCTGCGCAATTTGAATATCACTTTTCATAAGATTAAAATTTACTAAAATACTAATCGAACTAAATTACGAATTCGTATTTTCGCTTAATTCGTATTTTCGTAAATTATATTATTTCGTCTTTTACCTTTTTTAATATCTCCACCACTTTTTCATTTTTGTGAAGCTCCTCAATTGATTTTATTATCTCATCAACATTTTCTGGATTTTTAAGTATCTTTATTGCAAATATGCGAATAGCTTTGTGATCAGGCTTTTTCTCGATATATCTTGCCACCATCGCATACCACAATTTAAATGTCTCACTATCTACATTTATATCAGTTTCTATAAACGGAGGATTGTTGAAATAATTTCTAATTTTCTCCCAATTATTATATTCATCATAAATAATTTCGTCCTCCAAAAGTTTCGCCGCTTGAATATAAAATTTAGTATCATTTTTAAAAGAATAGAAATTGTATTTATTCAAAATTTCTTCGCGACGCATATCGCAATACAAATGAAATTTCCATCCCGCTTCAAATGAAGTCAACCCAGAAAAATTCAAATTCAATGGAGCAAATTTCAAATGAGTATCCTTTCTTTTTATATTTTCATCAATATGGCGAATATCTGGAAAAATGCAACCTAGAATAAATTCGTCCTTATTTATTTTTTCAACTAGAATTATTTTTTTTTCCTTCACACCCAAATCATCAAAATTAGCCAATTCTAAACTATCAAAATACTTCTTTGCATATATGATATGGGAAATTTGCGTAGCCATGTTTTTATTATAGCTTTTCTGGTAAAATATTCCAGAGTAAATCAAAGGTTAGTTTTTGGAGTTCGACTAGCTCTTTAGATTCTATAATGATTGCCATTTTTTCCTCCCATGAAGCAATCAGCATTTTATTATTATAAATATTCACCTCCGGAGAAAATTCCATTTTGTCTTCCGGCAAAAATCGCGTATCTCGCATTTCCTCCTGATTATAAATAGCTCTTTCAATAGATAATTTATTTCTCGGTACAATAACTTTAATAAATATTTTATTTTTAGCTCTCCTTTTGTAATATTCTGGAAAAAAATCAGGAAGTGTTTTATGCATTGTTTCGACATTAGCATAAGCTAGAATTATTCCTTTTGAATTCAAGGTATCTTCATAAGCTTCGCGCATGCCTTTTTCTCCTTCAAAAAACTGTACTTTAGGCTTATTAGCTGAATAGATATTTTGCAAAGAAGTCAGTTGAGGTAAAAGTTCTATTACTTTTTCTTTTTGTTTTTCAATCTTTTTCGACTGTTCTTCCTTCTCTCTATCTAAATAATTTATGAGATATTTAGGATCAAGTGCATTAAAAAAGGTTGACGCGCTTTTTTTATATTTACTAATCAATCCTCTTTGAAGCAGAGCGTCACAAATATCATAAATAGTTGTTCTATTTAAGCCTGTTCTTCTAGATATCTCCTTAACATTAACCGACCCTAATTCAACGAGGGCAAGATAAACTACAGTTTCTTTTTCTGAAAAATTAAGTTGTAATAATAATTCTTTTATCATTGTTGTGGAAAATATTTCGACACTTTTAGTATATTAAATAAGCCATAATTTGTCAATATTATAAAATAAATAATACCTATATAGACGTTAATTTTAAATTTTGTTTATATTATTATATTGCGATTAAATAAGTTCATCGCGATAATCACAATAAAAAAATCTTTAAAAAAGGAGCGACTGAAATGAAAGCGGAAATAACGATTTATCCAAGCAAGTATGGCTTCGTGGCAAGAATATCTTTTATTGACAAAAATGAGTTGTTAGCAAAAGACTTATTCACTGTTGAAACTGATTACAAATGCAAAATTGAAGAAATTGAGATTCCTGTAATTCTTGAGATCATGCGAAAAAGTTTGATAAGAAGTATTTGTTATGAAGGTACTCTGGCAGTTTTGCCAGAGGAAAATACAAATCATGGAAAAGACGAACGCTCATTCGATATTGAATTTTAACCGACTTAGATTTCAAAAGGCAGACCGCCCACGCGCGCTCTGCCTCTTTTTATTTTCCATTTTTACAATTCCATTTTCTTCCATTGTCTCACTTTTATGCATATGCATAAATTTGAGAATAATCACTTTCTATGCATATGCACAAAATTGATTACTCCCTTGTATTACACATACTACTTCATACTTTCTACTTTCTACTTTTTTATTCCACCCAATATTTCTTCTTCATCAATTTTTCCTCTTCTTTTTTTTCTTCCTCAATTTTTTGTTTAGCGAACGCGCGAAGTTCGGCGAGATCTTTTTTGTCGAGATCCTTGGCCAACCCCAGAAGTTTTTCTTTTTCGTTTAAGGTTTGATCGTCAATCACTTGGGCGAGAAGCACGTCTAAAATCGCGCCGATTTTTGGACCGGGTTGAATTTTCAAGTCCTGCATCAAATCATTGCCATTAATTTTGAGTTGCTTAACTGAAATAGCATCATGTGAAACTTTTTCCACCATAAACTTGAAATGACGCAGTTTATATGGCACGGCTTTCGCCACGCCTGAACCCAACCGATCAGCAATTCGCACATCGATAAGATCGGCAATATTTTCCACGCCAACCTTTTGCACCACGCGACGTACTCCTGATTCACCCACTTCATCCACGTTATAGTAGAACATATGATTTTTCACAAGCATCACCGTTTTTTCAATTGTTTTCCTTGGGTATTTCATCCGTTCCAAAATTTTCTCCACCATTTTTGCTCCAATATATTCGTGGGAATAAAAAGTCGCCATTTCTCCCGTCCCCCTTTTTGATTTCGGTTTTCCAATATCATGTAAAAATGAAGCTAAGCGCACTTCCAACTTTTCAGACGGACATTTTTCCAAGCTCGCGAGCAAGTGAGCATAAACCGTATTATATGGGCCAAAATAATGATGACGATTTTGTTTCACGCCAATAGTTCCCAAAATTTCAGGAATAAAATAATCGATCAATTTTGTTTCAACTAAAATTTCCACGCCTTGAGCGGGATTTTTTGAGAGAATTATTTTATCAAATTCATCCCTAATTCTTTCAATTGAAACATATTTTAGATTTTTAGCATTTTTTTTGATCGCCTCAAAAGTTTTTTTATCAATTTTGAAACCCAGTTGCACCGAAAAACGAATGGCTCGCATCATGCGAAGCGCATCCTCATCAAATCTTTCCTCTGCTTCCCCTACTGCCCTAATTTTTTTATTCTTCAAATCCTCTTGCCCGTCAAAAAGATCAATGATTTCAAAATTAGTTTGTTTCTTGTTTCTTGATTCTTGATTCTTGATCTCGATTGCCATCGCATTCACCGTAAAATCTCTCCTTGAAAGATCTTCTTCCAATGTTTTCGCAAATTTCACCTTATCCGGATGACGCTTATCAGAATATTTTGATTCGATACGATATGTCGTAATTTCCACATTCGGCCCATTCCAATCTTTTTCTTCTACGCCCTCAATATATTTCAAAGGCAACATCACCGTCCCAAAATCATTTTCATATTTCCCATCTGGAAAAATTTTTAAAAGCTCTTCTGGTTTCCCGTTCGTTGCAATATCCCAGTCTTTAGGCTCACTACTTAACAATAAATCCCTCACACATCCACCAACTACATACGCCTCAAAACCAGCCCCTTCGAGCTTTCTAATAACTTCTTTTATATAATATGGAAATTCTATTTTTTTGTTCATAAATTTCTACTTTCATAATATCTTTTATATCACATTTTCGCAAATATTCCAGAAATATAAAAAGAGCCAAGATTGTGTGATAACAAACTTGGCCCAGATATTTCAAAAAAGCATCTTTTCCATAAGCTCTCCTTGGTGATATTGTGGATGGCTGAGACTCATAGGTGGTGGGTGGTTTTTCCTTGGATGATTAATTCTTCTGTAATAATCCCTTACTTTTTCAGCTTCTACAACCTTTGCCGCCGAAACAACTGCTCTAGCTAATAAAAGCAACTCATTATTTCTAGTAAGTGCTCTTTTCATAGCTAAGCAATCTATTTTTTGATTTTTAGAACCATCAAATCCTACAAAAAAACCCACAAAATTATGTCCTACAACACTTTCCTTGGAAGTTCCTTCAAACCCATTCCACAGTCTTATATCAGACATGTCTCCGTAAACATCATGCTGATCTTTTCTAGCCCAATTTTTTTGAGTAGCAATTCTATTAATTGCTTCTTGAAATGTTCCGTTTTCTTTAAATTTCTCTCTCCATTTCTCAAAATTTTTATTTATTGCTATTGCTACCCTTTCTATCATCTCGTTGAAAAAATTTTCCTCTTCTCTATTTAATTTCATTATTCCCCTCCTTTTTTAAGTTATTTTTCAGATAGATTTACTCTTCTTTGAGAAATTTTGATTAAATCCAGCCTTCTCCATCATATTTTAGATTATATTTCTTTATCAAATACTTTGCGATAAAGAGCGATTCTGACGGACAAGTTTCTTCATCGAGGTCGGTGTTTTCATGAGCCAGACAACGATTGTGAATAGCAGGGACATTAAACATTTCAAGCACCAACTCTCTCAACTGTTCATTCGGTTCATTCATAAATGACGTAATAATTTCAATTGAACCGAAAAGGGACATGTAGTTTGTAAATTCATGCCCGAGTCCACTACAACAATGACGCCGTAATTTACTAATTTTTTTAATGACCGCTTCTATGTAACTCCTCACATTATCCAGACGACCCAAGCTGATTTCAGTGATCATTCCTACGGTCATAGCGTTATGCCTATCATCATCGCTAAAGCCTCCGTCATTGTATTGCCATACCATTTTTGAATTTACGATCTTTTCTTCAAGTTTCATTTCCATTCTCCTTTTTTTGAGTTATTCAGTTTTTAATGTTCACGCTAAGATTTTTTATCTTAACAACACAGCATATCATAAAACTTGACTTTTGTAAACAATTAGTCTATAATTATACTATATTAAACTACTAGTTTATTAGTTAAACAATTTAAGGCTTAAATAAGATGATTTTTGATTCTCGCCTAGACTCAAATACCCCAGAAAGTGTGATTTTGAGTATATTAGCCACAAAACCACGAATTTCCACTAAAGAACTTTTTGATTTTTTTCGTGAGAAACAAAAGAAAAAAATGACAATCCAAGGTTTCTACAAGCTTATTCGCCAAATGCTCAAAAATCGCATCCTACTAAAAGAAGGCGGTCTCTTGCTTCTTGATTCTTTCTGGGTCAATAAAGTAGTTGAATTCGCCAATACACTCCAAGAAAACTATCTACAATCGAAAATAAATTCAGCTAGCATTCTTTTGGAAGAAGGCGAAAGTAAAAAATATGAATTTAACAATATTTCTGACATGGATAATTTTTGGGGACATGGAATGAATATAGTGAAAAATTTCTATGCTAAAAATGATCATTCTGATATAAACGCCTACAGCCGACACTATTTTTCAGTTTTTCATATAGCGCGAACTCAAAGCGAAAAAGATGCCATCCAAACTTTTGGTTCGGTTAATATGCAATGGTTTATGGCTAGCGGATCAAATACATTCCTAAATAAACTTGTTCCAAAACTTATTGAAAAAGAAAACTATCATCAATTCATTTATGATTTCGAAAATTATCAAAAAGAAAAGAGCGAAGAAATTGAAAAAAATTACTGGGTCACAGTAATCGGAGATTTTATATTTGAAGCTCGTTTTCCAAAATACATTTTCGAACTTATTGAAAAAATTTATGAAGAAGTTCAAAGCCTTTCTGAATTTGATGCCAGTCGCCTAAATTATCTTTTCCAAGAACCAGGCAACGCCACTCTCACAATTTCTCACAACAAAAAAAGAGCCACTGACATTCGCGAAGAAGTAAAAATTCTTTATGAGAGATACGGCCAGTAAAAATAATTATTTTGAAATCATAAAAAAAATCACTGCCCAGTGATTTTTTTTATTTATTTTGTGTCCCCAGTAGGAATCCCTGCCTGCCGGCAGGCAAGGAATCTACAAAGCAATCGTACTAAAAATTGGTGTCCTCGGCAGGAATCGAACCTGCGACGCCCACCTTAGGACGGTGGCGCTCTAATCCACTGAGCTACGAGGACAATTTATTTTATTTTTTATAATATTCTTCTCTTTCTTCTTCTGACTCACCTAATAATTTATAATCAGTAGTAATTTCTTCGCCTGCTAAAATATCACGCAAAGCATAAAATTCTTTTTCACGAATATAAATATTAGGTTTCTTAGAATGATTTATAAACCAACCGACTTCCATACATCCAAAATCACTCGGGCATTCCATAGTCTCACCATAATCTACGCAATATTGCCAAAAAAATTCGGGAATGTCTTTCTTTTTTCTAATTATAGCAACATCATTAGGATTATTTTCATCCCCAAAAACTCTTAGGTATGTTTCGGCTTTAATATTATGCATCGCAAAAACACCCACGCCGTGTTTTGATTTTTTTAATACAAAAGAAAATTCCGTAGTTTTTTTATGCATAAAAATAAAAAGTGGACCTATGGAGAATTGAACTCCAGACTCATCCATGCCATGGACGCGTAATACCACTTTACTATAGGCCCAAAAATAATTTACACTAAACTAATCATATTCGATTTATCCTATTGGGTCAATGGTTTTTTTTGCAATTTAAGTTATAATCAATATATATGATGAGTTTAATTTCTAAATTTTGGAACAATTTCAAAACTCAACCAGATATTTGGTTCTTTTTTGGGTTTTTATTAACTTTTACACTAAGTATCCGAAAAGTTCTATCTTATTTCCCTCTTCAAAAAAATTTCAATGAATATTCTGGCATATACATCTACCTATCTGATATCTTTCTAATTCTGATTTTTATTTTCTGGTTTATATCTATATTATGCAATAATTTATTGTCATTGTCAAGGATTAGACTGTGGATAACTCGTGTTTTGCACAATTTATACATAATTTTACCCTTATTTTTAGTTTTTCTTTCTTTTTTATCAATCTTATGGTCACAAAATGTGTCAATAGCTATTTTCCGATCATTTAAGCTTTTGGAGTTATATTTGCTATATATTTATATTATTTTCAGATTTATTCCACAATTATTCCACGCCTGCCCGCCAAAAAATTGTTCCACGCCCATATACGACAATAATGTCCCACGCCCGCCTGCCGGCGAGGCAGGTGGAACATTAGTTAATGAAAAACAAGATTCAAACTTCGATTGTTCCACGTGGAACAATTTTGGGCGGGTGGAACAATTAGTTAGTAAAAAAATTGGGTTATTTTTCAACATCATCATAATTTCAAGTCTAATTCAAGCCATAATCGGCATCATTCAATTTTTCCTACAAAAATCAATTGGCTTGTTTTGGCTTCGGGAAAGCCTTGTTTCACCAGACATCCTTGGGGTGGCTAAAATAATCCTAAATGGAGAAAAATACGTTCGCGCCTATGGCCTTATGCCGCATCCTAATGTTTTGGGAGGTTTTCTGTTATTTTCAGTCATTATTACTCTTTTATACAAGAAATTGTTCTCCCCGCCTCATCGGTGGACAAGCGCGGAAAAAAATATACCTCACCCAATCTCTCTTCTTACAAAGGAGAGGGTGGCACAAAATGTTCCACGTGGAACATTATCAGAAGAAAATATACATTCAATATCTAATTGTTCCACGTGGAACAATTGTAAAATTGAAAATACTTGGTCATTTAGGCTTATAATAGCCGTTCAAATTTTAGCCTTAATTTTAACCTTCTCAAAATCAGCCATAATTGGACTAATTATTGCGCTTATTTACATACTTGTTCCACGCCTACCCGCCAGAAAAATGTTCCATGTGGAACAATTTAAAAATACACCTCATCCTAACCTTCTCCTTATTAAGGAGAAGGAACTAGATGTTCCACGTGGAACATTTTTGGGTGGGTGGAACAATTTTGGGAAAATGAAACAATTTAGATTCATAATACTTTCGGTTTTAATTATCTTACTTTTCACCTTTATAATAATACGACCTAATATAGACTCATTATTATTCAATTCTCTCAATGAACGCCTATTTTATCTTAATGTTCCACGTGGAACATTTGAAAGTGATCCAACACTTGGAATTGGCGCGGGACAATCAGTCCTAATGATGCAGAAATTTTATTCACAAACTTTAGAATCCTGGCAATATCAGCCTGTTCATAATGTTTTTCTGTTGATATTTAGTGAACTAGGCTTAATCGGTCTAGGATTATTTATTTGGTGGTTGTGGAAATTGTTCCACGCCTGCCCGCCAGAAAATTGTTCCACGTGGAACAATTTTGGGCGAGTGGAACAAAAGAAGAAGGAAATTACCCCCCTCTCCCTTATAAGGAGAAGGGCTGGGGGTGAGGTAGAAGGGAAGCAAGAGAATAGTAAATACGTATTACACAATGATAATACATATTTGTCAAGTATAATTATTTCTAAGTACTTCAAGGGAATTCTCTTAGGCCTCATTTTTATCCTACTTTTTGACCATTATATCTGGGATATCCAACAGGGAAGCCTTATATTTTGGCTAACCGCCGGTTTTATTGCTGGGATAAGTAGGAAATAAACACTTAGTATTGATTGATAGTTTACTATTGACAGTAAACGGTAAACTATACTACACTATCTACATGAAAAATAATACCTCCAAAAAAATATTAGCTTTTATAGAAAAAAACAGCCAAGCCACTCCCAAGGAGCTGGTTGATTATTTAGGGATAACAAAACAGGCTGTCTTTAGACAACTATCGAAATTAATTAAGAATCAAATAATATTTAAAAGTGGCAAACCTCCAAAAGTTTTTTATTCCATAACCGTAAATACAGTGCCAAAAAAGCCTGCACTTAATCTATTTAAAAAACAAACTGAATTACAAAAACAAGCCACTGAAGTTTTGGCGCGCCTTAGCTTGATTGATTCACTTTCAAAATATGGTGAAGCAAAAATTGTTGGCAGTGTCGCGCTAGGGCTTATGACGTGGCCAGATATTGATATTGATTTAGAAAGCAGGAAAGGGATTAATGATGAGGATTATTTTGAAATAATAAGCTATATTTTTAGACAAAAAAATATAAAGCGGATAGTGCTGATTGATAATCGCAGTTCTTTTGAAAAAAATCGACCGCAAAGCATGTATATTGGAATTATTTATAATCTTGATGGCACGGACTGGAAAATCGATATCAGATATCTAAATCCTTCGGAAGCTCGAGCAGGAGATATTTCAAAACAAATACCCCGAAAACTGACTACAAATACGATACAATCTATCCTGGAAATTAAGACCGCTTTTCATAATCATCCCAAGTATGGAAAAGCAATTTCAGGATATACTATTTATAACGCCGTTCTAGAAAAAAATGTTTCTACAGCTGAAGAGTTTAAAAAGTATTTAGAAGTTAGTGGGATAAGTTTATAACAAATAACTCTGCAAAAAATTATCCGCTTTATTGCTGGGATAAATAGGAGATGATACTATAGAGATAGAAAAATACTTCCTACGTAAATTATTTAGAAATTAAGAAAACAAGCAAAGCCAACACACAATCAATATGACACAATATTTACCTTTTATATTATTATTTGTAGGCGGATCAGTTCTTACTGTTGGAGATATTGTTATGAAGAAATGGGTTGTTAATAATAATATATTTTTGTTTGTTGGTGGTCTAGCAATTTATTTAGTTGGATTAGTATTTCTAGCCTACAGTTTTAAATATAAAAATATTGCCACCGCCTCTACTATTTTTGTTATTTTTAATATAATCACATTATCAATTGTAAGTTGGTTTTATTTTAAAGAAACATTATCAGCAGTTCAGCTAATTGGCATAGCTCTCGGTATTTTTTCAATATTATTCTTGGAATTAGCTTAACATCACTAATTTAAAAATGACCCCAATTATACAAAAATTAATCGCGATAATCGAAACAGAAAAAAGAAACAGTATAATCAAAAAATTATCATCATTTTTTGATTTTTCTATTTGCGAAGGCATCCTATTATCAGGCTCGATGGTGTATGGGAAAAACCATTCGATTAAAAAAGATTCTGATATTGATTTATTGCTGATTATTAAAGCAGAAAATATTTCCAAACTAAAACAACACCCGTTTTTCTCATCTGTTCATTATGATAATCATACTTTGAAACTTTTCAATGAAAAGGTCGCGCAAATTTTCTGGTTCGATGTTTTTGTGAATAAAATAATGTTTAACATTGTTGTTTGCGAGTATGAATATTTTGAAAAGATTTGTAATTTCAAAGAAACAATATTATTGCGAGCTAAAATAGGGGATACGCTAGACATTATACAATCTAGAATGTTACGATTAAGTGATGGGAAGATGATTCAAGATACACCAACTCAACAAAAAAATGGAACGAACTACATTATTAGTTATGATTTATACAATAATGGTGCGCTTATCTCTAGATCACTTTTCAGTAATATTGCGATAAGTGAAATACTTTATTCAAAAAATGATACTATCCAAAAATCAATCGAGTGTTTTATCAAAAATTTGAAAAATAAATTCGATGAAAAAAGTTTAGTTTTATTTTTTGACTATGCACTCTCTAAGGCAACATCGAAATATAGAGAAAAGTTTATAAAAAAAGTTTTTAAAAAATAATATGTACGACTTAACACTTCCATTTATAATTTCACAAATCGCGATGTTTGTCGCGATGGGTTTTGATTTTTTGAGTTTGCAATTTAAGAAGCGCGAATATACCTTCTTGTGCTTAATTATTTCAGCCAGCCTGATAAGCGCTCATTATTTTTTGCTAAATAAAGTTGCAGCAGGTGTCATCGTGTTTATTTCAGTTTTGAGATTTGCCACTTGTTATTTCACTACTAACAAAAAATATCTATTCGTCTTTATTGCCCTTAACACCATTTCTTTATTTTTCACATACAACAACGCGACTGATTTAATTATTTATTTCGGATTGGTTATATTTATTATTGGAAATTTTCAAGCAGACAACAAATTGATGCGTAAATTAATGATGATCGGCACATCAATAATTATTTTATATAACGCTATAATTTTTTCACCGATGGGTGTTATCGGGGAGGGTGTATTTTTACTGAGTAATTTTATTGGTTATTATAGACATTATCTAAGGAAGAGTGTTTAATAAAATAATATTAACTTTATGGAATTTAGAGAACTGCAAGAAAAAGTTGTGGCTAATGCTATGAGTTATGGCAAAAAATGCAACATCGAAATCGACGAGGATTTTGCATTGTTAAAATTATATGAAGAAGTGGGGGAGTTTGCGCAAGCGGTTCTCATCCACCGCAAAAAAAGTCGACCGGAAAAATATGTCTCGGAAGAAATTTCAAAGAGAGAGCTAGGAAAAGAATTAGCCGATGTAGTTGGCATGGCCATCGTCAATGCACGTCTCTTGGGAATTGATTTGGAAGAGGCGATTGAAAAGAAGTGGATTAATAATTTGAAAAAATAATTTAGATTAAAAATAATTATCCACCGCGAATTCAAATTGCGTCAAAAATAATTCTTTAAAATAGGAAATATTGTTTTGTTCATAAAATAGTAGCATCGCTTTTTTGTATTCAACTTCATCCATACTTCTATAGGAAAGCGGGCAAGAATTGAAAGATTGCAAAATAGCATTACCTGAAAGCCGGCTAGTGCGTTTGTTGCCATCTACGAATGGTTGAATGTAGGCGATGAAAAGCATCAGCATAACCGCCTTTTCAAAAACATCTTTTGTCGCATTGACTTTTTGGCAAGCTTTTTCCAAAGCTTCCTTGATCTGAAATTCATTGTCTAGCGGTCGATAATTTGTTCCCGTAATGCCCACTAAGGTTTTTCTTATATTTTTTGTTACACCCAAGTTATCAATCAACAAAGAATGAATGTTTTCTATTTGACCAACAGACATCAATTGAAATTCTTTTTTATTAAGCGCAATATATTCCAGAGCTCTTTTGTGATTAAGAATCATAATGGATTCTTCTTTAGTATGACCAACGGCTTCCTGTTGGTTTTTGAGCAATTGTTCTGTTTCTAAGAGACTGTAAGTATTGCCTTCGATTTTTGAAGATTTCCAACTAAAATCAATATTTAGCCTTTCGATTTCTTTTGTGAGCGCATCCGGAGCAATATTTTCAATCTTTTTTTGATAGACATTGTTTAATTTTGAAAGTTTGGCTTTTTCCTCTTCGGTAAAAATATTTTTTAATATATCAAAAATTTCGAAGTTGAATCTTTCTCTAATCTCTCTTTTATCAGCATCTTTAGCAAAATAACTCTCCGCATCAATTTTTTTAAGCGCAAAATATTGAAGTGATACTTGGTAAAAAACTGCTCGTCCTGCCCCATATCTTTCAATTAATCCGCGTTTTATAATTTTCTCCAAATCTCTAGAAATAGTAACTCTAGTAATATTCTCAACATTCTGCTGAATATACTCCATTATTTGCCCAATAGAAGCTTTTTTATTCGCCTCGATAAAAGCCAAGATGCCTTCTTGTCTTTCATTTATTTCATTACCTTTAGATATTTTTGACATATTTTTTTGTATCATTTATATGCTCTAATTATATCATTTATGATACACAAAGTCAATAAATCGCAGTACATCATCCAAAATCTAA
>DCUU01000061.1 GCA_002328565.1 Candidatus Moranbacteria bacterium UBA2206 | reverse complement strand
TTTGATTTTTGTTAAAAACCAAACAGGTGTATAATTATAGATAGAATATGAGCAAGCTTAAACTTATTTTTAAATTAAACCGATGAACCAAGAAAAATTTTCAATGCCCTTTCCAGGTCAGAAAAAGAAAGAAGAAGATGCTCACAGAATTAACGAGGCAGTTGATGAATATTATAAAAAACCACGAACCAACAAAAACCGCTCAGCTGATGATGTGGCACATGAAATAATAAAGGAGGAAAAGCATGATCGAATTAATTTGGCGCAACTTTCAAAAGAAGAAAAAATGTGGTATGAAAATATGAAAAGCGCTGGAGTCCGCATCCTGAGTGATGGCTTCTTGGAAATATCTCGCTGGGATAACACAGGAAAGCATGCGGGAAATCCAGTTTTGATTCGACAAAAGGTTAACGGCATTAATTCCGCAATTAGAATGCAAGATCATATTTTGGAGAATTATCGCTTTGATAAAAAAGAAAAGCCCAGTGTGTTTTCTCAAATTGAAAGTATTCAAGAAGTTATTGAACATGCCAATGAGCTTCTCAACAAGTGGAGTAAAACAAAGTCAGAAGACAAAGAGACAATGCAGATGCAATTGGCGCATGTTATTTTACAACTCGAAAATTGCAGAAATGAATTCATGGTTGGAACCAAAGATCAAGCCGAGGCAATCATTGACCTTAAGGATAGTCTTGGCCGTGAAAATCCAGGCGCCTTTGCGGCCAGAACTGTCGCCGCATTAAATAATTTGGCGAAACGAATAAATGAGATGCAATTAATCATGCCTTCAATAGCCATGAGAAAAGAATCTCTAGTTTTGGAAAAAAGACGTATTGATGGTGCTCGTCGCAAATCAGCTGGTCATCTCTTGACTGTCCTGAAGCATTCCGTATTTAACGACAATCCCAAAAAATCTCCGGATTCAAGAGTCAATCCTAATGAAGTTGTTGAAATGAATAAAAAATTAGGCCAAGCTTTGTATTTGCTGGATCTCATTCACACCGCACCATATTTTCAACAAGCCGACCAAGCAAAATTTCAAATATTCAACAAAACTAAAGAATATTTCTCCTCAAAAAGTAACCTTATAGCCAATCTACCTCTCGCCAAAGAAGGACTAGAAAAATCCCTAGAAATTCTCGAATCTGACATGGAAAAATTCGATTAGATTTGTGATTTTTTTTAGTTTTAAAATGTTTTTTGGGTAAAATTCACGTTGATGTTGGCCATTAATTTAAATCTTGGTTGGTTATTTCTGCTTCCATCCAAATTCTATCCAAAACACTTTGTATGTTTTTATAAATTTCATAATTGGTGAATCTCAAAACTTTTAAATTATTATCCTTGAAATATTGATCTCTTATTCTGTCTTTTTCTGGCTCTTCGTTTTTATAATGCCGGTCGCCATCTATTTCTATAACTAATTTTAATTTATGACAATAGAAATCTGCAATGTATTTACCAATTGGTTTTTGTCTGTTAAATCTTAAACCAGCTATTTGATCTTTTTTCAAATATTGCCAGAGATTTCTTTCTGCTTGAGTTTGATTTTTTCTTAACTTTCTGGAAAAATTTTTTAGATTTAAATTGTACTTTAACATTTTTTGTTTGAAGATAAGTTTCTTTTAATTTTTTGTCCTTGCCAGAAATCCCCCTCAGTCCCCCTTTAAAAAGGGGGAAGTTATTTTTGTCTCATTCCTTTTTGAAAAGGGGAAGTTACCTCTTTTTTCCTCCTCCCTTCTGGAAGGGAGGGCTGAGGAGGGATTTTTTCTTTGGGATTTTTATTTTATATTATCACCAAGCGATTAATTGCTCAAGAAAAACAAAAAAAACAGCCTTAAAAAAAGAGGCTGTTTTTGTGATGTGCGCGCGATGGGATGACCTTCGGATTAAATTGGTGGAGAATTGGGATGAGATGGAGATGGTTTTTGAGAGGGTTGGAATTTTAATAAAAAATGAAAATTAACTTTCGTTGTTTTGCAGTTTTAATGATTATCTTGTTTAGAGTCCTGCCTAGTCATATCGGCGATTACAGAAAGAAAGACTCCGTTAACAGAACTGTCTATTCTCAATTTAGTTTTTGATGAATGGTACCAAAAACAATTATATTTTTCATCAATTTCAAGTTGAGCATTTTTTTTAACATAAACATAGTTTCCCATCCCACCATTGTAATTCACAAAAAGATTAGCATTTTTACTGATTAAATCTGAGATAGCATTAAATATTTGCTGATCTATTTCAATATTTGTTTCATAAGTAATTAAAGTATTTTCGTCTTTTAAAACATACATAAGAATTCCACCTTCATTGCCCATGGCTCCCTGCGGACTAATCTCGCAATAAATCATTTTATCGAAATCAATAGAATCTAAATTCTCAGATGTAATGATTATGCTTTCTGGAAAAACTATTGGATTTTTTAATGTTGCTCTATATAATTTCATAAAGTTATTTTAATTTTATGGAAATATTATTTTTCACCAGTCTCAGAAAGTTCTGCAAATTTAGCTTCCATTGTAGGATTTCCACGTGTTAATCTTTTTATTGTCAAATCTTCAGCCTTGTTGTTAGCAAGACGAAGATTATTTTCAGAAGACAACAAGGCATCTTTGGTTTTTTGGAGATGGTCAATGGTTTTATCTATTTCTTCGACAGCGGTTTTAAACTTACGACTAGCAAGATCATAATTTTTAGCAAAGCCCTCTTTAAATTTATCTATATTATCCTCAAAGTTTGTGATATCTATATTTTGACTCTTAACTAAGGCAAGTTCCGCTTTATATTTTAGAGAGTTTGTTGCCGCGTTACGTAGTAACGTAATAATTGGAATAAAAAATTGTGGACGGACAACATACATTTTCGAATATTTATGCGAAACATCTATTATGCCAGTGTTATACAATTCATTTTCTGCTTCCAAAAGTGAAACAAGAACAGCATATTCGCATTTCTTTTCATTACGATCCTTGTCTAGTTCTCGCAAAAAATCTTCATTTCGTTTTTTTGTAGCAGTTCCATCGCTTTCATTTTTCATTTCAAACATAATTGAAATGATTTCATTGCCAGCTTCGTCAGTTTCCTTATAAATATAATCACCTTTGCTTCCAGTCTTCGAGTCATTATCTTTTTCAAAATAGGCGTTTTGGAAAGCAATTGCGCGAAGTTTATTAAATTCCGTTTCGCAATGTTGTTCAAGAGTTTCCCCAATCATTTTGGTTGAAAGCTTGAGTTTCATATCTTTGCGAAGAGCGATCTCATCATCTTTCATTTTGATAATATCATCTTTAGTCTTGAGCTCAGATGAATACTTTTCAAGCAGTGATTTTTCCAATAATTGTTTTTCAGTTTCCTTATTTTTTAAATCATTAGCCAGATCATCACGCTCTTTTTCAATCTTTTTAACAGCTTCGGTAACACAAAGTTTTTTCTCTACCTCTGATTTATCAATTTCTGATTTCATTTCGGCGAGCTCAGCTTCTTTCTTTGCCAATTGCTCAGCAAGACTACGATCCTTTTCAGCTCTTAAGTCTGATAACTCCTTATCCTTTTTCGCCAATTCCTCTTGTAAGGTATTTTTGAGATTGGATTCGGTTAATTTGACGGCACTTTCTTTTTCTTTTTCAGCGATATTCAATCGCTCCTGCAATTCTTCTTGAAATTTATGGTCGCGAACTTGTTTGAGTATATCAGCAAAACCAGCCTCATCGACTTTGAAAACTTTTTTACAATTTGGACATATAATATCGTTCATATTGATCATTTAACTTTTTATAGATTTTTACTTGAAATATCAAAAAATCTCTCAAAGAAATTTGTGAGCTTACTTAAAACACTTTCTCGTTTTTTGCCATAACCACCATCAGGGGCAAAACGAGACGGTCGGTTTACCATTATCTTAGTAATAGCTGTGCCAGTTGTCGCAACATTCCCGTCCCTGAAAGCATTGTTTATAAATGTATATGTTGCTTCTCGATCAAGATTTTCATTTTTAATAATTTTTTCCAATTCCTCAACTTTCTTTTCTTCTACAAATTTTTGCCAGTCTTCATCAACGATTGAATGAACATCAAGCGAGGTAATAAATTGATTGATAAGATCTTTTTTGTTGCGAAGCTCAATACTAGAATCAATGGCTTTGTTAATATCAACTAATAGCTCTTTGTTTTTAATATGATCCTCGTGGTATCTCTTGATAAGACCCAAAACAAAATCAATATTAATCTCAACTTGTTTAATAAGCTCCATTTCAAAGACCACATCGTCATTAACATTTTCTTTTTCTCCCTCTGTATTTTTACGAAACTCATTATACAAATCAATATACATGCTATGATAATCTTGTATATCACGCTCGGTTAAAATTTCATTTCCTGCAAATTCATCAAAAGTTGTCAAGATATTTCGAACACGCAAAACCGCTCCGTATAATTTGATAAAATCTTTTTGATTTTGTTCTCCTGCAATTCTCTCCCCTACTGGAAATTTTTCCAATAACTCATCTATTAAACTTTTATATCCTCGCACCTCCTTATCACCATCTTTATAACCGTTATAATAATCCTCATAAGCCTTGAGAAGAACAATTCCACTTGCTTCTTTATCTCCAAAAAGTGCAATAGATTCGTTCGTTGCTTTTTCCAGATTACGGAAACAAACAATATTTCCAAAAGTTTTTACACTATTCAAAATACGATTGGTTCTAGAAAATGCTTGAAGCAAGCCATGCAAACGAAGATTTTTATCAACCCATAAAGTGTTTAGCGTTGTTGCATCAAAACCAGTTAAAAACATATTTACTACAATTAAAATATCAATTTCTCTTTTTTTAACTCGCTCACTGACATCTTTGTAATAATTTTGAAATTTATCTGATGAAGTGTCATAAGAAGTGCCAAATATCTTGTTGTAATCAACAATAGCATTTTCAAGAAAATCTCGAGAACTGACATCAAGTCCACTTGTGTCTTCTGAATTTTCATCAATCATGCCATCCAAGTCTTCATCGTTTACTCCAAAACTAAAAATTGTGGCTATCTTGAGTTGCCTGTCACTTGGCTCATCCACTAATTGTTTTTTAAATTCAAGATAATATTTTTTAGCTACATCAATAGAAGACACTGCAAAAATTGAATTAAATCCAGCAAGTCTGCGATCTTGTATTTTATAAAAACTATTTCGCTTTGTTTTCTGATCAAAATGCTCTCGAATATATTTCACAATATTTTCCAATCGCTCAGGCGCAGAAAGAATGGCCTCGCGATCAATATCTCTCACTTTTTCATCCTCAATATTTTCCGCTTCATGAACAGTTGAAATATAATCAACTTTAAATGGCAAAACATTTTTATCCGCAATTGCATCAACTATTGTATAGGTGTGAAGTTTTTCACCAAAAGCCTGCTCAGTGGTTTTGAAATCAAGCCGACCACCAGAAGAAGAATTTACTGCAAAAATAGGTGTGCCAGTAAAGCCAAAAAAATGATATTTTTTAAATGCTTTGACAATACTCGCATGCATGTCTCCAAATTGAGACCGATGGCACTCATCAAAAACAAGAACAATATGACCGTCAAAAAGAGCATGTTTTGAGTTGCGTTTGACAAAGTGATCCAACTTTTGAATTGTGGTTATAATTATCCGAGAATTTGAATCTTCTAATTGTTTTTTCAATATAGCCGTGCTGGTGTTGCTATTCGCTGCCCCTTTTTCAAACTTGTCGTATTCACGCATTGTTTGATAGTCCAAATCTTTGCGATCAACCACAAACAAAACCTTATCCACATATGACAATTTACTGACAAGCTGGGCTGTTTTAAAACTAGTCAAAGTTTTGCCGGATCCTGTGGTGTGCCAGATATATCCACCCGCTTCTACTGTCCCTAGTTTTTTATAATTTGTGCTAACTTCAATTCTGCTTAATATTCGTTCGGTTGCTACTATCTGATAAGGTCGCATAGCAAGCAAAAGTCGGTCGGTAGTAAATACACAATATTTAGTCAGAATATTTAAAATCGTATGCTTTGCAAAAAATGTTTTGGCAAAATCCATCAAATCAATAATCGGTCTATTGGTCGCATCTGCCCACCAACTCGTAAACTCAAAACTATTGCTTGCACTTTTCCCTTTTTTAATCTTTCCTTCGCTTGCTTCTTTAATATGTTGTTTACGAACAGTATTGCCATAATATTTTGTATGAGTTCCGTTTGAAATTATAAAAAGTTGCACATATTCGAAAAGTCCGCTTGATGCCCAAAAACTTTCTCGCTGATAGCGATTGATTTGATTAAAAGCTTCTTGAATAGCAACACCACGGCGTTTTAGCTCAATATGAACCAGAGGCAAGCCATTTACCAACACCGTCACATCATAACGATTAGCACGCTGTCCGTCCTCAGTCGCATATTGATTGATAATCTGCAAGCTGTTGTTGTGAATGTTTTTCTTGTCTATTAAATCAATATTTTTAAAAGTGCCGTCATCTCGGTCTAATATTTTCGTGCTGTCTTCTTGAATAGTCGCAGTTTTTTCTTCAATGCTTTGATTTGGATTAGCGATAACACTGACAAAAAACTTTTCCCATTCGCTATCACTAAAAGTAAAATTATTTAGCTTTTCTAGTTGTTGTCGCAAATTAAGCACCAATTCATTTTCAGAAGTGATTTTCAAGTATTCATATGCCTGCGTTTCCAGTTGCTTGATAAAAGCACGCTCGAGTTCGGCTTCACTTTGATAGTGAGTCACTCTTTTTGCGTCAGACACATACTCGGCAACGACAGTGCTCTGTGTGCTTTCGGCGACTAAATTGTATTTATTATTTATCATGTAGATTATATTTAAAATTTTTAATAAATTTATTGAAAGTTTCTTTAAATAATTCCCTGTCTTCATTACTTACTCTGCTATTTTCTAATTCTGATAATTTTCCATGACTATGCAAGTGCAATACTCTTTTAAAACCCTCTCTTTTATCTTTTTCAATACAGTTTTCAAAATTTGTATACCCTAAAAAATTAGCTGTTTTCTCCAATAAACTTCTAAAAAGATTAAAATGAAATTTTTGAATATTGTTAGTATCAATAGCCTTTTTAATTTCATCCATTACAAGCAAATGATAGGCGAACGGCGTATCATCCCCTTGTTCTCTCAATTCCAGCGCTGCATTATTTTTTGATAAAATGTAACCAATATATTTATAATCTTTATTTCTTCGAAAAGCATTATGCAAAATATTATAATACAAAGCATGATGAGTTGTTACACAAAACTTTACATCTTTATTGGAAGATGAGTTTATAGTCTCAACTAATTTTATTGCCATTGATATAATCTTCGTATCGTCTATTGATGAAACAGGATCATCAATAATAATATATTCTAAATCGTTAAATCTTGAGGTTGTTCTATTTTCTTTTTCATCATTCAAAATCTCTATTACTGATTCTAGAACAGTAAAGAAAATAGACCATACTAAAATACTTTCCTCACTCTTAGAACATTTTATATTCTCGGTACTTTCGTTATCTCCAGAAACAAAATTAAAAGTTATTTCCCCTTTTTCAAGATCAAAAGATGGTTCAATCTTAGAAGTAACTATAGCATTGAAGTTATCAATTATTTCTCCCTCCAACCCTTCTTCTTTAATTAATAATGCTACCCATGAATTTTTATCAAAAAACAGAATGTAATTTTCATTATCCCACTTAAATAAATCTTCTAGAAAAGCGTTATAGCACAACACTTTATATTTATATTCCTCATCTTCTTCACTATTCAACAACTCAAATTCATTTGATAATCTTGTTTTACCTGTAGAATTGAAGGCATACAGCGCTATAAGCTTCTTTTTATTTTTAGCAACAATCCCTTTTGCCTTCTCGACTATACTGAGATTAAGCTTGTTTTTTACTGTCTTAGCTAAATCTTTAATTGAATTAAACTCTGCCATGCTATTTTTTAAACTCTTTAAAAGTCAATAATTTATTTCTGTAATATTCATATTGCTGTCTTCGAGCTTTGAGCTCGGCAGGAAGGCCGATTGAAATATCGTTTACTAAAGCGTCAAATTTATCAAGGATTAAGACTATTCTTTTTTGTTCAAAAAGTGGTGGAGTTGGAATTATTATGTTTTCTACAGCTTTAGCATCCAATGTTGGTATTCCTGCAAACCTGACTTTAGCTTTCATAACATCTTGCTGGCAGAGTAGGGCGTAGTATACATATCGACTGATTAATACATTAGAATGTTCTATGCAATAGCATCCATCGGAAGACCAAAAACCAATAGAGCTATACCCAACCGTTCCTGCAGATGCTCCAACATTTATTATCATTGTTGTATTTGCGTTTCTATTACTTTTGTCATAATAACCAATAGGGTTTAATCCTCCATGATAAACAGGGTATTTATTATTATCAAGAAGTTTATTTTTTGTTAATCTTCTGCCTCTCATAACATTAGTTATCTCTCCAATTTTTTTATTTTCAAATTCTTTTTTATTATTGGCTATCAACTCGTTTCTATAATACTCATACTGCTTCTTTCTTGCTTCCAGTTCTGCTTCCAGTTCTGCTTCCAGTTCTGCTTCCAGTTCTGTAAAACTATCAAGAATTTTAACAATTTCTTGTTGGATGGCAAGGGGTGGGATGGGGATTTTGAAACTTCTGAGACTTTGTTGTGTAATTTTTGGAATATTGCCTTTTACAACTTTTGTTACATCAATTTCAGAAAGTGCAAAGTAAACATAACGCAGAAGAGCCATTTCTCTTTTCTCTGCCAAAATATGAGCATGATTATTTACCCAAATTTTTCCAGTTGCCCAATTTAATACAGGAGAACCATCTTTATTTATTACGCTACCATCCTCGCCTAACAATAAAAAAGTTCCGTCAAAAATATAATCATCGACATAGTCCTGGATACCGTTTGCGCCATAATAAGGGTATTGACCGCCAGTTCTTTGTGATTTAGAAACCGGCTTGCGTTGGTTGTCTAAAATTTCTACAACATCCCCTAACTCCAAAAACTCCACACCATTCGGGCATAGTTCTGTGATTAGTTTTTCAATTTTTGATTGATTCTTTGTCATGTTAATTACTTTTTATCTGTGGCTAGGTTTAATAGTAGTAAATTTTAGAAATTTTGGGTCAGAACCTTCTTTATAATCCTTATTCTCATAAATATAATTAATTTCTTTAAAGGGAGATTTAAATTTTTTAAACCAATTAATACCCCTAAAATTACAAACAATGATTGATTTATTATCTTCACTGTCATGATCCCTTACATATTCTATCCATTCAAATGGCACTAACCCAACTGGAATATTTTCATCTGATGGCCCAAGTATAAATTGGACTCCATATTCTGGAATTATTGTATATATTTCAGCACCTTGTTTATAATATGTACTATTCGCGTCATCAGTTCGTAATGGATGATATTTCTCAACATCTGCAAGAATAACACTGCTATAAATTTTAATTTTTTCTATTTCTTTAGTAACTCTTATTTCGTGTTCATACTTATCTCTTGCGGATAATTGCTTTGACAGTTTATAAATCCAAATAGCAACTATGACGCCAATAAATATACCAATAATTGCAAATAAATTATCCCAAAAATTAAATTCAAAATTTATCATATATTTTTTTCAATTACTTCAATATTCGCTGATTGATTACTTATCACGTTAACAATGGAATTAAGGATTCAATCGAGATTTTAAGCTCCTGATCTGTAAATTTTGTGTTGTGCTGATTTTCAGGATGATGAATGATATTTCTTATTTTTGTGGGTAAAGTAGTATCATATTCGATAACGGTTTTATCCGACTTTAAATGTTTATATTTTTGGTCTATCCTGATAGCTTTATTACTTTTATCAAAAAGATATTCATCAAAATCTTTTGGCTTATAATATTTCTCGTCTTCTAAAATAGCTCTTGCTTGAATAAAACCATAAAGTTCATTATGAAATTCAACGGATAAAACTCCAAATGCATAATAGTTAATTTCTCCCCAAGACGGACTTGAATATCCAAATAAATCAAATTCTTTACCAGCTTCAATTTTATTCATCCCCTCATCTTTTGAAAATATATTCATGGAATGAGTTTCTTTTTTGTATTTTTTCAATAAATATGGCGAGTGTGTGACGATAAAGATTTGCGACTTATCGGATATTTTCTCAAGTGCATCAAGTAATTTATTTTGCGCTTGTGGATGTAAAAAAGTTTCTGGTTCGTCAATGAAAAACAATATTGGTTTGGAAGCTCTATTTTCATCTGATGAAGAAATATCAGCATATACCTGAATAAGCGCTAACGCTAAAGCTCGTTGCATTCCTGTCCCCTTTTCAGAGCTCTTAGTTTCAATTCCATTTTCAGATAGAGCTATATTCCCAGTTTTAAAAAAACTTTCAATTTCAGGCAATGAGAAACTAAACCTCACCTCTGATTCCCCATACTGCTCTGACAAAATATTTTGTATTTTTTGCTCAATTGGTTTTAAGGTTTTCGCTAAACAATTCTCACCTTCACAAAAAGTTTCTTTATGCGAATTTTGAAAGTTTTTCCATGTATCAGAAGTGACGAAATTTTTTGTTATAGCGTTAATAATCTTCCCGCTAATTTTTGTTTTCGCAAAATCAGAAACATCACCAGAGTTTGTATCAGCCCAAACAAACTGAGCATCAAAAAGTGCGGTAATTGTATTATCTATCCCTGTGGGATTTTCAAATTGATCTTTTTCAGAATTAAAGACGCGAACATTGCCAATGGATAGATTTTTGTCCTTGCCATTTTGTTTGATTTTTACCTCTTCACTAGAACGCATTACTCGCAAACTTTTTTCACTATCTGTGTCAATAACGTAAGCTTTATATTTTTTCAGGGCATCTATTTCAACAAGCGATTCAATATCCTCACCTTTTAATTCAATTTCGACAGACACAAAGTTGTTTGTTTCAATTTCTGTTTTGGTAATAACTTCACTTCTATCTTTTTTTGAGCGTATAAAGTCAATGGCTTCAAAAACTGATGATTTACCACAATTATTATCACCGACAAAAAAATTTATCCCCTTATCAAAAAGAATTTCATGCTCACCTTTAAAACCTTTGAAATTATGGGTTTTAATTTTTGATATATACATACTTTTTTAATTATTTTCAATATCCCCAACAATTTTATCAATTGCCGTCCTTAGCTCGCTCTGTCTTGCCACAATCTTCTCAATCTTTTCATTCAGCTCTTTTATATCAATCACCTCTCGCGTATCTTTCGCCACCACATAGCTTGACACCGCGATATTATAATCATTCTCGGCAATAGACTTATTGTCTACCAGTTTTGCAAAATATTCTGCATCTTTTCGTTCAATGAAAGCATCGAGAATTTTATTGCGATTTTCTTCGCTTAATTTGTTCTTGTTTCCCCCTCGCACAAATTCTTTTGATGCATCTATAAATAAAGTTTTATTGTCTTTTTTGCTCTTTTTCAAAATAACAACACAGGTGGCAATAGTTGTGCCAAAGAAAAGATCTGGCGGTAGTTGGATAACAGTATCTATATAATTGTTATCAACTAAATATTTACGGATTTTTGCTTCCGCTCCGCCACGATAGAGAACGCCCGGAAATTCAACAATCGCCGCTGTTCCGCTAGTTGAGAGCCAAGAAAGCATATGCATGGTAAAGGCTAGATCTGCCTTGCTTTTTGGTGCTAAAACTCCTGCGGGAGAAAAACGAGGATCATTTATTATTAAAGGATTGGCATCGCCATCCCATTTGATTGAATATGGAGGATTAGAAACAATGGCATCAAAAGGTTCGTCATCCCAGTGTTTTGGATCGGTGAGGGTGTCGCCGTGAGCAACATCAAAATTGTTATAATTAATATCATGCAAAAACATATTTATTCGGCAAAGATTATAAGTGGTAAGGTTTATTTCTTGACCAAAAAAACCTTGCCTGACATTTTCTTTTCCAAGAACTTTGGCAAACTTCAAAAGCAAAGAACCCGACCCGCAACAAGGATCATAGACTTTGTTTACTTCTTTTTTTCCAACAGTGGTTATTTCCGCCAGAAGCTCGCTGACTTCTTGGGGAGTATAGAATTCACCACCAGACTTGCCTGCACTTGAGGCATACATTGACATCAAATATTCATAGGCGTCACCAAAAGCATCAATGGTGTTGTCGCTATAATTACCAAGACGAAGACCGCCGATTGATTCTATGAGTTTTGCAAGTCTTTGGTTTCTTTTTTCAACAGTACTTCCGAGTTTGTTGGAGTTCACATCGATATCATCAAACAATCCTTTTAAATCATCTTCGCTATCAAAACCTTTAGCAGAATTTTCGATATTATCAAAAATTTTAGAAAGTGTTTCATTCAGATTCTCATCATTGCGAGCATTCTTACGAACGTTTACAAAAAGTTCACTTGGCAAAATATAGAAGCCTTTTTCTTTTATGGTGTCGGATCGTCCAAATTCAGCTTCTTTGTCAGTAAGCGAAGCGTAATCAAAATCTTTGCTTCCAGTGCGTCGTTCATCAGCATTGATATAGTTGGTAAGATTTTCACTGATAAAACGATAAAAAAGTATTCCAAGAACATACTGCTTAAAATCCCAGCCATCAACACTGCCTCTTAAATCATTGGCAATCTGCCAAATAGCACGATGAAGTTCAGCTCGTTCTTGTTCTTTAGCATTTTTGTTTAAGTTCGTCATATTTTTGCATTAACTTTGAAGAAATAAAGAAGTTAGTTTATTTTACTAAATTTAAAAATTCCCTCTTTACGATTTTTATTATATATTTATGTTATCACTAAGTAATTAATTACTCAAGGAAAAGAGAGATGGAAAATTTTGGCAGATCAATCAAAAGACACGTTCAGCTTGTGACAATTTCAAATGATTGCTTTTTGTTTTCAAGGCAACAATTACAATTATTTATTGATCAGTCTTTTAATTTATGGGAAAATACAAAAAATCCAATTAAAGAAACTTATTTAACAAATGATGGAGGTCTCACAAGCTTCAGCAGGAAAAAACAAAAAATTAATTATATTCAAAAATTCAAATCCGAATTCATAGATAGAAAGGGACGAAGATATGACAATGACTTTGATTTTGGAGGAGACTTTCCAGAAAGATTGTATTTAGAATTTGTCCGATTAAAAAATAAGGAAGATTTGGCAAATTCAATATTATTCAAGAATTTTTGTGCTTTCCCTTCAATTGAAGAATCAGAAAAATTGCTCAAACTTTACAAAAAAGCAGGATATAAAAATTCTCCAATTTTTGTTTCAGGTAGAGGATATAAAAAATGTAAAAAAAGCACTGAGCAAGTTCAAAAAGTGGTCAACGAGATTAAAAAAATAAACATAGACTTTATTTGGGGGAAAAAGGAAGAGCTAGAAAAAAATATATCCAAAAAAGACCTTCCATATAATAAAATCCAATGGCTTAATAAAGAACTGGAAAACACAAGTACTTTTTTAGTTAATAAAAAAAGTTATATCTGGGACAAAATAATCAACAGTGGAAAAGACAAAAGGGATTTAGAAAAAATTGCTGGATCGGATAATTTAAAAAGAAAAGATGTTTCACTTGTAAAATCTTATCGAGTTTATGGTCATTTTGCTCTGTGTTGTTTGGAACTTTATCATGACATTTATCGATCGCAAGGTATTTTTATTTGTGAACATTGTGGAAAATTTTTTCTCCCCAAGAGTCATGCTGATAAACAATATTGTTATGATGAGCAATGCGAGAAATCAAGATTAAAACATAATAAAAGCATCGAAAGAGTAAAAAATAGAAGCTAATAAAGAAGCAAAATCTTTTAAATAAAACAAAAGTGTCTCCCTAAACGTCGCATTAAAAAATGCGACGTTTTTGATTGATAAACTATGAACATAAATAATTAAGCAAAGAAATTGACTCAGACTTATTCCCAAAATTTAATCAATCAATGCAAGATTGTCATGGAAAAGAAATCTGGCAGAGAAATTTCTGACGATGAGGCTGAAATCATTTTGGATCAATTGGCAAGATTGGGAGTGGTTGCGGTGAAATCCCTTGAGGAGAAGAAAAAGGCTTCGAAGCATTTCAATATTAATCATTAAATTCAAAATTATGTGAAAATAAAAAAGTTGTTTAAAGGTGCACTCTATATTAACAATCTAAATTTAAAATTTATGAAATTAACAACCGAAGACACAATTAAAAAATCAGACTCTCAAAAAAAGGCTTTTATCGAAGCCAAGAAGGAGGAAGAAAAAAGTCTTACTAATATCGAAAAAGAAGCTGCTCGACAAATCGTCAAGAAGTGTTGCAAGGATATGTATGCCAGATTAGCTAAGCGGATCAAAAACATTTCTTTGGCGGAGATGATCAATGAGATTTTACAAGGAAAAGAATGTCCTTGGGTTAATATGGCTGATGAAAAATGGGATTGCTCCAAAACAGAAGGATGTGTCAAGGGAGAAAGCAGTCGTTGTTTTTGTGCTGATTTTGTTAATTGCCCAGCAATTAACCACTATTTCAAAAATCAAATTGTTTCAAAGCTGTTGCGAAAAATGTATGGCAAAAATGAGATTGTAGATGAAGCAGTTAAAGAGATTCTTTTTCATAAAGAAAAAAGAACCAAAAAAGAAAGGTAAGTAAGAAAGCTAGCCTTTCTTTTCTAAGCTCTTTCAAACCTAGCAAGAAAGTTAATTAATTACCCTCTAGAATTTCTTTAAATTGCTTTCTTGCTAGCTAGATTTTAAAAAAAATCAGAAGAGCTTCCTTTCTACAATGCCAAAAATAAAAATCTGTTCTTTCTTGAAAAAATAACCTTACAGATAAGACTATAAGAAATTACTAAGAAAAATTTTCAAAAACTTAATTCCAGAATATGTCCTAGGAGTTTAAAAATTATCTCTATCAATTTTTTATGGTCGGTTATGAGAATTGAGCAGTCGAGAATTGAAAAACGTCCCTGAGGGCAAATTAGGACCTTGAAATTCAAAAAATGCACTGGCGGAATAATTTCTTGCCCCCTTCTCCTTGAGGAGAAGGGGGTTGGGGGTTGAGGTGAATAAGAAAAAGGCAAATTTGAATGTTGCACAACCCAGATTCTTGCGATGTTCCGTTTTTTGTCAAAGGTTTCCATTTTTTGGTTTTGGGGTCGGGGGACCCGAAAACAAAAAATGAGAAAACTTTGGAACAAAAAAGAGGAACGTTGCAAAATCTTGGTTGTGCGAGGGTGAGCGAGAGGAAGCTTTCGGATTTATTTATTGTTTTTTCGTTTGTTGTCAGAAAAATTTTTCAGCAAGAAAAACTTGAAAAATCCCTTATCCGAAATCTTTCCGAAGCTTGACCCCTTGCGTTCAAATTTGCCTTCCTTGAGGAAAGAGAGTTTGAGAGAAAACCTTGGTTTTCTCTCATTTGAAAGCCAGCAAAAGATTTTCATATAAAAAAAGAAAAGAAGATGTCGGATTTGTTTTTTGGAAATTATAGAAAGTAAAAGCAGGTAGTGGAATTTTTGGAAATTTTCCAAAAATTTCATTGTCTTGCTTTTATTCAATATTTCTTTTCCAAAAGACAAAATCGACTTGTTCTTTTCGCTCCGCTAATTATTAAAAATCTTTTGCGTTCCTTATTTAAAAAGAACTGGAAATATTTTTTGAAATGTGTTAAATTATTAATGGACACAGATAAATATCTCGAAAACGGAGTAATAGCGAAAAGCTATTGCTTCAGTTAAAGGGCGACCTTTGCTACAGTTTTCGAGAGAAAATCTGTGTCCAAGCGAGGTCGTCCTTTTGTATTCCAAAAGGACATTAAAAATAAAAATAGTGCTATGGAATATTTTGATTCTTCTTCAGCAGATTTGCATCTTTTCGTGATCCTTTTTGGAATGATTTTCTTTTTCGCTTTGCATGATTTTTTTGAATATTTAAAAAATAAAGATAAAAACAAATGAAATATGTTATTTATGCGAGAAAATCAAGCGAAAGTGAAGAACGCCAAGCGCTTTCAATTCAATCTCAAATTATTGAAATGCAAAAAATTGCCGAGAAAGAAAATCTTGATGTAGTCAAAATTTTCCAAGAATCGAAGTCTGCCAAAGCTCCCGGCAGACCTGTTTTTAATGATATGGTTAAGTTTCTTGAAAAAGGAAAAGCCGATGGAATTCTTTGTTGGAAAATTGACCGCCTCGCAAGAAATCCTGTTGATGAAGGCACAATCAGATGGCTTCTCCAAGGCGAAACCATCAAACAAATCAAAACTTCAAATCAAAATTATGACTCGGAAGACAATGTTGTCATTGCAAGCATTGAATTTTCCATGGCAAATCAATACATCAGGGACCTCAGCAAAAATGTCAAAAGAGGATTGAATGAAAAAGTCCGACGAGGAGAATATCCAAGCAGTTCCCTGCCGATTGGCTATGTCAGAGACCTCCGAAGTAAAAAAATCAAACTGGACAGAAAAAATTGGCACTACATCAAAAGGATTTTTCAACTTTATGCAACTGGATTTCATTCGACCAGAAGCCTTGCAGAAAAAATCAGCAAAGAAGGAATGAAAAGCAAAAACAAAAAGAATATTTCAAGTTCAGTTCTCTATAGAATTCTCACAAGCCCCATGTATTTTGGCTGGTTTTTGTGGAAAGGAGAACTCCATAAAGGAATTCATGCCCCAATCATTTCCAAAAAACTTTTTGACAATGTTCAAGCGATTCTTTTCCCTAAAGCACACCACAATGTTACCAAAAGAGATTTTATTTACAGAGGAGTTTTGACCTGCGGAGAATGCGGTTTGGCCGTGACTGCAGAAACTAAAAAGGGACACAATTATTATCGATGCACCAAATCAAGAGGCTCCAAAAAATGCTCCCAAAAATATTTGCGAGAAGAAGATTTGGCAATTCAAATAAAACAAGAACTGGAAAAAATTGATTTTGATCCCGAAGTTTTGGATTTATTAATCAAGGCAACCAAAGAAAAAGAATCTTCCGATTTTGATTTTTACAGTGAAGAAAGAAGAAGAAATCAAAAACTTCTAGAAAAAAATAGAAAATTCCAAGAGTCTTTGGTTGATAAATTTGTCGAAGAAAAAATTTCTGAATCAATTTATGAAAATAAAATTGCAAAATACAAAGATGAAGAAGCTTCGCTTGAAGACCTCATTAATAGAAATTATGAGAAAGGAAAAGATGTGATTGAAAAAATGGAAATGATCGCCAAATTTTCAAAATTGGCCTTCAAAATTTTCAAAAATGGGACAGATGAAACACGAAAAGAGGTCGTCTCAATTATATCTTCGAACATTGTCATCAAAGACAAAAAAATCGCTAGTTTTAGCCTCAAAGAGCCCTTTTGTTGGCTCATGGAAAGCAAAACTGTCCCATCATCCCCAAGAAGTGCCTTCGAACCTTTCGTTTTTGTTTTAAATAAAGGAAAAACAGCCCTTAAAAAAGAGGCTGTTTCTGCGATGT
>DCUU01000022.1 GCA_002328565.1 Candidatus Moranbacteria bacterium UBA2206 | reverse complement strand
TAAATCATAGAAGTCAAGTTAATTTTTTTAGCTAGCCTCGTCCCGGTTACACTTTCCAATACGGGAATTTGCAGATTGACTTGGTAGGATGGCTTTGATAAGGTTTCGATGCTTGACTAAACCGAACAACGGGAGGAGCCAATGTGTGGTGAACCCTGAGACCCCAATCGCCAGAAAACAGGCGGCTGGGGTTTTGTTTTTTCTGCCAGAAAACACTATTTAAAGGCCACAGGCAAGCGTACTGATAACGATTACCGATAGTAAGCTGGCATTTGGCGGGATGAGTACCTGATGCACGTAGTAATTAGCGCATTGGATGATCGTAACATTAAAGAATATTATCAAATACGAAGAGGTCGATGAATATTCCTTTGACGTATTCGGTATAGATGATGGGAATCAATCGTTATTATATTTTCGGGAAAATTTGTTACAAAAGAATAAGTTTAAACTTCAGGAGCGCAAAATGCCATACTGCACAAAATGCGGATCCGAATACAAATTAGGCCAAAAACAATGTCTGGATTGCGGTAATGAATTAAATTATAAACCATTTTATTCTACAGATAATTTAGGAATTAAAGGCGAAGTAAAAGCGACAAAACTTGTTAGAATATTAGCTGCTATTATTGATATTGCCATAGCCTTTTTGTTAATTTTAACATTTCTGTCTCCCAGATTAAGGATGTTTAAGCTTGTAGGAGCTAGCCAATATATTATGATAGCAATACCAAGTTTATACTTGCTTTTAAAAGACTGCATCGATGGCAAAAGTATAGGAAAACTATTTTTCAAAATTAGCGTCTATAACAAAAAGGAGGGAAAAACTTCTGGTTTAGCGGACAGCATTTTAAGAAACTGGTTCTTGGCTTTACCAATTTTAGGCCCTACTATATTCGCATTTATTTTAATGTTACAGATAATAATTAATAACAGGAGATGGGGTGATAATCTATCAAGCACAATAGTCATTTTTGATCGTAATCTGGAGAAATTGTAATGCCATACTGCATAAATTGTGGCAAATACTACCAAAATAATGAAAATATTTGTAAAAATTGTTACTTGGATCCCAATATTTTGGAGTCAGAAATAAATGGGTGCCTAAAAAATTTATCAATTCCAGGAAAAATGAATATTGATATAGACTTTGTTTATCCTGGAGAAAAAACGAGTTTGTTTTTTTCTCTTATTTTTTTATTTTTATTTTCATTTTTAATAGGAACGATTAGCTATGGTATATTCTTTCTAATTATTATTTTATCTCTTATTTATTTGAAAATTAGAAATATTAGAAATCACGGATTATATATTCAAATTAACAAGGAAAATTTCCCAAACCTTAATAATCTTTTAAAAGTTGTTTGCTATCGCTTGAAAGTACCGCTTTGCCCAGTTTATGTTAGCCAAAATCAAAATTATAACGCATTCACTCAAGGTTTCCTCGGTGAAGCTTGGATTGTTGTTAGTTCAAGTTTGCTTGAAGATTTTAGTCCATTAGAAATTGCATTTGTTATTGGTCATGAATTTGCTCATATAAAAAGGCGCCATACTACTTGGCTGACTTTGATTTCTCCATCAAATCAAGGCAATAGTTTTTGGTTGTCAAAGCTTATACGCCCTTTTTTTAATTTGTGGTCATTAAAATGCGAACATACTGCAGACCGTGGAGGACTCATAGCGACGAAAGATATGGAATCTGCTGCTAATTCACTTATTAAAATGTCAACTGGATCTATGCTTAGTAAAGAAATAAATTGGAAGAAAATGACAGAGAACTATAATGATAGAAATTTTTTTGTTGACATGACCGAATTGTTAGGTAGTCATCCTTTTCCAATTAAAAGAATAAAAGAAATTGAGTTGTTTAGCAATTCTAAAAAATATCTTGAAGCCATATCTAATAATTAAATTGAATAATTAAAATTTTCCAAATTAAAAATTCTAATACAAATAGGGAAAATCAATGGAGAAGAAAAAATTAGCAATTAATTATAGATCTAAATATTTAGCAGTTGTAGTTGTTCTAATACTGTTAATAGTGATATCAATTCCATTGATTGAATTGATTTACATTCTTGGTATAAAAGGACTTTTTAGCCATTTTGTCTCTCAGGTTACAAAAACGACTGGAGTTAATCAATATGTTGCAAAATCAATAATTGTTATTCTTTTCATCCCATTAATTTATTCTTTTAAAATGATTTTTTCCATTTCGCGAAAACGGAGGAATACCGGATATTCATTTATAGCTTTTTATATGTTTATTTTTTATATTTCAATGTTTTATTTGACAAAGGATCAGCAATTTCGTTTTGATACTGGTGTTTCAATGAAATATTATGCCATAACTCCAGATGGACCTAGGTTTTTCGATGCTCCTGGCTTTGATCCAAAATATGGAATTCAATTAAAGCCCTTAACCCCTGAGATTGCAAAAAAGCTTCGTTTCAACAAAATACCTCCACAAAAAATTAAGAATCCGATGAAATTTTTTGATTTCGTAACAGGAGAGGCAGTTGTCTGGTTTTTCGAAAACAAAGATGGTTCTTTAGACTTTTTCGATCAACCGGGTTTCCATCCTATATATCGAGAAAAATTAAAGCCAGTTACGCCGGAAGTTGTGCAAAAATATCAAACTTGGATCAAAAATAGCTCTATGGAAGGTGGAGGAATATCTAGCAAAATAATTGAGAAAGATGTAAATAAAATTACTGGTAAAAATGAGTCGCTCCAAAATGACCAAAAGCCTATAATAGAGGATACATTGACAAAAATTGAAATAAAGGAAGAAAAAAGCTCAAATTTTCCGGCTAAAAATGAAATTAACATTCAAAATCTTATTGCAAAAGCAGATAAAAATTTGATTTGGCAACCTAAAAATATTTGGAAAGAGGCATTAAAAGAAAAAAATATATCTATTTATTATAATGATAAAAATATTAATTTGGCAGCAGAAATTATTAGCCGAATCAAAAAGCTAAATTCTCGTTTAGACTATAAACTGACAAACTCTAATTTTTCTCAATATTCCGAATACGAAATTTATTATTATTATACAGACTTAAAAGCCGCACAAGCATTGCAGGCAGCTATTTATGATATAACTCCAATGAGGATTTCTTCGTCACAAAATCAAAGAGATTTATTAATTTATCTTGGAGGAAATTAATATGTATTTGTCTAAAAGTTATATTATTATCATTTTTTTTATGTTTATTTCTTGTGCTACCTATGAAAGAATTCCACCGAAACCAAGAGTTACTCTTTCACCGCTTTTCAGTAAACAAATTTATGATAGAATAGGAATTTATGTAAATGATAATACACGCAAAATTAAGAAAGGTGGAATAAGAATTGTTGATGACGAATTTAGTCGTGCTGCTTTAGAAAGAGGTTACACTCTTGCAAGCCGTTCCGATATAGAAAAAATATTGAAAGAAATTAATTTTCAACACTCTAATATTTCTGAAAGCGCCATAGCGAGGAAGGCAAAAATACTAAATGTATCCGGTATCTTGATAGTGGATATAAATAGATTTAAAAAAGAATTTGTCCCAGCAATTTATCCCACTAGAGAATATCGAGGGTATTACAAGATTAATGCTGCTATTAGCGCAAGGTTGATAAGCTCTGAAATTGGCGAAGTTGTATGGATTTCAAGCTACGAGGGTTATTTGAGAGTTAATAGAAATTCAGATGGAACTGAAACGCTGTCTGCTTTCGCTTATGTTGTCGCTAGTGGTTTACCTGATCAATAAAATCAGAGATCACGGTAAATTGATGGATCTATATGTAACCCGCTGAAATGATTGATGGTCGATTTCTCAAGTAAACGTGTGCATTCCGGAGGTCGAGATTTTATAACCTATTGAAATTACATGATCTGGTGTTTTCCATTTTTCGGTTGATTTTGAAAACGTTTTGTGTATCATTTATTCCATGCAGCCGAAGACCGGAAAATTCAAAGGCTTCCATATCATTGCAGAGACCGACAAGCGGGGCGTTACCCGGCACATTGTTTATTTAAACTACATCCCGGTGGCTCGATTCAGTGTCGATAATGCCAATGAA
>DCUU01000021.1 GCA_002328565.1 Candidatus Moranbacteria bacterium UBA2206 | reverse complement strand
GATGCACGAGCTTTTGCTATTAGCATAAATTATTTAGCGGAAGATCCTGATTGTTGAATTTGAAGAAAGGGGTTTTTAGAAAAAGAGTTGTTCTAATCTTAAGTACCCATTCCTTAATGGCGCGGGTACTTTTTATATTTCAAAAGACTCCTTGGGTTGAATTTATTTTTTTATACCGTTGGCAAGATACATAATGCAGGGTTTATTTCCTAAACATAAAGCAAAACCGTTTTCTAATATGAATCCAGATTCTTCCGACAGGCACAGTATCGGTGAGTTGTGAGAGATTGCCCAATCTTTGAATCGTTCGCTCTGTTCATTTGTGTAGTGACATGCTACTGAATAATCTCTAAGAAGATTAAAACCAGATATATCTTTGAAATTTATTTTATTTTCATCATCATGAGTATCTATATTTTTTCCAAGCACAATAGCTCCGGCACTGCCACCGTATATTACGCCACCATTTTGAAGATATTTTATGAGTTTTTGAGAAAAATCTGAATTTCTGAGTTCCTGTATTAAATTCCATGTATTACCGCCACCGATATATATAGCATCAAATTTTTTTAAATCCTCAAATTGATATTGGGGAAGATTATCTGCTGTTTCAAATTGAATATCGTTTTGGTTATGAAGTTGTAAAACTTTTTTCATCCAAAGGTGTACTATTGGATATAGCTTGTTGTCTTTAAGTGCCATGGGAACATATAAAAAACAACCATTTTGGGGTAATGCATTAAAAAAAAACTTGTCGAGGGGGAATGATTGTTTTTCATTACCTCCCCCCGACAAGTATATACGGTTGTTTCCAGTTACGTTTTGCATATTTGTATCGCTTTGCGTAGTTCATATATATTTACACTACAATCATACACTAAACGATCCAAATATTCAATGTGAGGTGTACAAGATTAATACATTCCGGATACATTGAAATATTTTTTAAAATAGATATGGAATTTTGTCCGCGTGCGGTTAACACTTTTTTGTCGTTAAAAGCTTATAAGTAGGGGGATATTTGTTGCCTGTGGATAACTTGCAAAAAAACTTGATTTAAGATAAAGAAAAACCAGGTCACGATTATTGTGATCCTGGTTTTGGGTAGAGAGAAGGTTTCTTGCTTCGTTAAGCGTTTGATGTTAAGCTTAATTTGCCTTTGGTTTTAAAGTGAGCTGTTCTTGGCGGATATGATGCTTTGACATTATTCTTTTTATTGATTCTTTTGAAACCTCATCGGATTCACTTAGCTTGGAGTCGAAGATTTCTTTTTTGCATTCTTCGATAAAGTCTATGATTGGTTTCGGAGTGTTTCTTTTTGTGGCTTTTAATCCATTGAAAAAATCAACTATTGTAATGATTTAGCAATGATATGTCAAAATTTAGTCTTTATAATTAGTATCGGTTATTATGAGAAAGGAATATAAAAAAACAATAGATTTTTATAATAATAATTCAATAGAGTATGCAAAAAAATCAGGAGTGGTCTTTTCTAAATTTTTAGATATTTTTATTTCTAAAATCAAGAAAAAAGAAGTCTTGGATATTGGTTGTGGCCCGGGACATGATTCTGATTATTTTTATTCAAATGGTATAAGGGTCTTGGGAATAGACATGTCTCATTCCATGATAAATTTGGCCAAAAGAAGGTATGGAAAGAAAATAAAATTTGAAATTAACAACGTGTTGGACGATGATTTTTTTAGTAAATATAAAATTAAAAATTTATGGATGTCGGCCTTAATTATGCATTTTAGTGGAGACGATAGATCAAAATTCCTTAAAAGTGTAAACAATTTTATTGAGAGCGTTGGCATGCTGGGAATGATTGTCCCAAAAAGTAAAAAAGGAGATCTTCGAAAAATAAATTGGGAAAAAAATGGTTGTATATTTAACACTTTTTCTAAAAAAGATATAAATTTAATTTTGAAAGAGGGTGATTTCAAGGTGATTTTTATTAAAGAATTTATTTTTCGTAAACAACCGTGGTGGTTTATTGTTTGTAAAAATAGAAAAAATTGACAATAATATTTAAAAATATCATTATATGTATAGGGTTCTGTTCTTAACATCAAAAAAGGGGAGACGCAAATGAAAAGAAAGCGGAAAAAGAGAAAGATCGTTAAAGTTGTTGCGGGAAAAAATTCCTGCACGTGTTGTTGTCAGTATTAACGCAAAAAACATTGGACGGGGGCAATGCTCCCGTCCATCATCTTTTTAAACTCTTGTGAGGAGGAGGTGTTTTATGGGAAATAAAACATTGTCAGTCAAGACTAAGGACGCTATTTATGAAATACAATTTGGTCAAGCGCAAATTGAGATAACTGGTCGATGTAATATGTTTTGCAAACATTGTCGGGCAGAAAATGAGATTCGCGAAGATATGCCAATAGAACAGGTCATGAAGATTGTTAATTTTTTCAAGCAGCACAGCATGGAAGGAAGCGAAGTTGTCCTGTCTGGCGGAGAGCCGTTAATGCACAAAAAATTTTTTGCTTTGCTGAGGGCGATTCGAAAGGGCGGTTGTGATATTGTCGTGATGACAACGAACGGATCCTTGGTTAATGCTCAACATCTTGACTTCATTGGTGAACTTGATTTTAGGAGGTTTATTTTTTCTGTAAGCCTTGATGGACTTAACGCTGATGACCATGATAATTTTCGTGGTTTTAAGGGGGCCTATAACGGTGTTGCAAAAACCCTTCGCCTTATTTCGGAAAGAGCTGACTCTAAAATTATAACATCTTTGAGGGTGACTGTTTTCCCAAATACAATTAATCTTATGGAATCTTTTGTTCAGTTTGCTATTAACTCTGATTGCAGGGTTGTCAGCTTTTCAAGTGTTTACCCTATCGGGCGAGCAAAAGAAAAAAAGGAATTATGGATGAGTCAAGAGCAGAAACACGAATTTATTAAAAATATTTACATGTTAAATCGTAAATATGATGGACAAATTCGTGTTAGCACTAACGACCCGCTCAAGTGCATAGAAGGAGCTTTGCCGAGACTTCAAGACTGCAATAAAATGATTCTTGACGGTTGCACCGCTGCCTCCGCAACGTTTAATGTTTGTTCTAATGGGGACATGACACCCTGTGCTTTATTTGAACTTCCCATAATGAATATTTTCAAGTTATCTAATGAAGAAATTATTCATAATTATCAAAAAAGCAAGGTCGTTGCAAATCTGCTTTCGGGAAATTTACTTGGAAAATGCAAGGACTGTCTTAGAAGGCGACAATGTGGTGGGTGTCGTGCACGAGCGTTTGCTATTAACGGAAATTATTTAGCGGAAGATCCTGATTGTTGGATTTGAAGAAAGGGGTCTTTAGAAAAAGAGTTGAAAAAATCCTGAACGATGAAAATTGTTCAGGATTTCTTTTTTTGTAATTTTAAGAACATTTTGTCCGCGTGGGGTTAACACTTTTTTGTCGTTGAAAGCTTATGGATAGGGGGATATTTGTTGCCTGTGGATAACTTGTTTCATGAACGCTTGACAAGATTCGGGGGATATGATATAAAAGAAGGGTAAGATTGAAAGAGGGGATAATCAAGGTTTTGAGAC
>DCUU01000012.1 GCA_002328565.1 Candidatus Moranbacteria bacterium UBA2206 | reverse complement strand
GATGCACGAGCTTTTGCTATTAGCAGAAATTATTTAGCGGAAGATCCTGATTGTTGGATTTGAAGAAAGGGGTCTTTAGAAAAAGAGTTATTCTAATCTTAAGTACCCATTCCTTAATGGCGCGGGTACTTTTTATATTTCAAAAGACTCCTTGGGTTGAATTTCTTTTTTTATACCGTTGGCAAGATACATAATGCAGGGTTTATTTCCTAAACATAAAGCGAAACCGTTTTCTAATATGAATCCAGATTCTTCCGACAGGCACAGTATCGGTGAGTTGTGAGAGATTGCCCAATCTTTGAATCGTTCGCTCTGTTCATTTGTATAGTGACATGCTACTGAATAATCTCTAAGAAGATTAAAACCAGATATATCTTCGAAATTTATTTTATTTTCATCATCATGAGTATCTATATTTTTTCCAAGCACAATAGCTCCGGCACTGCCACCGTATATTACGCCACCATTTTGAAGATATTTTATGAGTTTTTGAGAAAAATCTGAATTTCTGAGTTCCTGCATTAAATTCCATGTATTACCGCCACCGATATATATAGCATCAAATTTTTTTAAATCCTCAAATTGATATTGTGCGAGATCATCCGCTATTTCAAATTTTATATTGTTTTGGTTATGAAGTTGCAAAACTTTTTTTATCCAAATGTGTGCTGTTGAATATAATTTGCTATCCCGAAGTGCTATGGGAACATATAAAAAACAACCATTTTGGGGTAATGCATTAAAAAAAACTTGTCGAGGGGGAATGATTGTTTTTCATTACCTCCCCCCGACAAGTATATACGGTTGTTTCCAGTTACGTTTTGCATATTTGTATCGCTTTGCGTAGTTCATATATATTTACACTACAATCATACACTAAACGATCCAAATATTCAATGTATGGTGTACAAGATTAATACATTCCGGATACATTGAAATATTTTTTAAAATAGATATAGAATTTTGTCCGCGTGCGGTTAACACTTTTTTGTCGTTAAAAGCTTATTAATAGGGGGCTATTTGTTGCCTGTGGATAACTTGTTTCATGAAGGCTTGACAAGATTTGGGGGATATGATATAAAGAAGGGGTTAAGATTGAAGGAGGGGATAATCAAGGTTTTGAGACATTTTGTTTCTGGTGTAATGTAAAAGCTTTATTTAAAGGGGACTAAATAAAGATTGTAATCGAAAAAAGGTTTTACTTCACTCAGGATTTCGAATGTCTGAACTATATGAAAAACATTCAGTCGTTAAAATTAAAAATAAAGATATTCAATACACAACCATTTGTCCCCGATTTGATGTTGTCTGAGACGGGAATAACAATAGAAAATTTAAAAACAAAAACAAAACCGACATATTTTTAGTGTTGGTTTTTTGTTTAATAAGTGTTTTATATTTAATTTAAAATAAAAAAATGTTCAATAAACCAATCGAAGAAACAATTGAGTATTTAGAAAAAAAAGCGAAAGAATTTGCCGGAGATTGTAAAAAAGTTGTAGTTGCCGGTTCCGGCGGTGTTGATTCTTCGGTGGTGGCAACAATTTTGACAAGAGCAATGGGTCCTGAAAATACAGTTGTGGTTTTCCGAGATGTGAAAAGCAAAAAGGAGCACAAGGAGGATGTGAAAAAACTTCAAGAAGCTTTGGGATTCAAATTAGTAATAATGAATTTAAATAATGTTTATGATGATGTTTTGAGTCAGTTGAAACAGAATTTTATTGGGAATGAATTGAGTTGGTTTGAAGAAAATAATCAAGAAGGAATTGAGAATGGTTTTAATAATTCTTATGCATCTCTGAAATCGCGACTTACTACTCCGATTCTTGGATTCGTAGCAAAAGCGATTGACAATGGAGGCGGAAGAATATTTGGAACAGGAAATGGAGAAGAAGATGGATTTTTGAGATATTTTGATAAATTTGGAGATGGTGCCGTTGATAATAATATTTTGTCCGGTCTGACAAAAATGGAAGTTCGTCAAATTTGTGAATACTTTGGAAAAGTTTATGAAAATGAAATTTTTCAAAAAATTGCAGAAAAGACTCCATCGGCAGACCTCTTCTCGATCGGGGATGAACATAATGATGAGACTGAACTTTCTGAATGGGCAAAGAAGAAAGGATTTGATATAAAACTTTCTTATGGAGATTTGAAAGAAGAGGGAAACATCGCCTGGGCGCTGAAAGAGGATATTAAAAATGGAATAATTACCGGTGAGAATATAGAAAAAGATGAAGAATCTTTGAGACAAATGGGCTATGACGATTCTCAGTTGGAATTAATAAAATTATTCAGAGTGATTGAAAAAAGCACAAAACATAAAATAGCTGGTCCAAGCGGAGTTTCGAGAAGTGAGTTGAAAACTGCAGGACTTGTTGATTAAAAAATATTGTAAACAATTTGAAAAAATTGTTTACACATCTCATAAGCATTTTGAATGATTGTGAGTTGTGTAAATGATGATAACTTTGAAAATTAAAACATACAGGGAGGCGTATCATGGGAGTTCAAACTTTTGAAGCTACTGGATTTTTGTATTTTGGTTCTATCCGTCGGTGGCTGAAAAAGCTCCCGAATCGGATAGGTTTTTTGATTATTAACTTAGTTCTGCGTCCTTTTCTGCTTCGGTGGCTCGTGAAAGTCGAAAGACTTTTTGTGGTCTACCCGGAAAGGGAAAGTTTTGCAGACGCGTTCACTTTCAAGTGGATGCGAAACCGATATATGAAAAATACCCCTTGGATCGGTGGGCTTTATCGTCAGAACGGCAAGTGGGGTATTATGGCGGTGATCTACATTTTGCCGAATGAATTTACGGAAGAAAGGCTTAGTATTGCCTATTCCAATATTGAAAAACTTCGGCAAAAAATTGGGGCTAAGGAAATTTCTTGTGCTGGAACAATGCCTGGTAAAATGAAGGCATTCGGTATAAGAGAAAACACCTTAGAGACACAGATTACTGCTGTTTCCGTGGCTAAGGCCGTTCAGCAATTACGCCAAGATCATCTGGTGATTTTGTTGGGTGGCAATGGTCACACCGGTCGGCTTGTTAATCAGGAGCTTCAAAAAAATGGAGTTCCAGTTGTGGTAGTTGATTTGCCGAAAGATGCTTATGGCAAAGTTAATTACCAAGACTGGCCAAATCGGATTGGGGGATCTCCTTTTCTTCTTTTGAATCTTATTGGTGGCAAGGACTTGCAACATTATTTGCCGTTAATGAGACGAGGGGATCTTCTCTTAAATGAGGCGTACCCTGCGCCTTGCAGAGAAGTTGCTGAAAAATTTCGGGACAAAGGGATTAAGGGATTCCATATGGTTGGCGTAAAACCAACCTTTTGCTTCCCGTCTTTCCCTGGAGAATATAGGGGTGGCGTGCCTTGTTGTGGTGCCATTCTCGATGATTCTCTTGAGGTGGTTATCAGAGATTTGCTAAATTAGGAATCTCTTTAAGAAGGCTTGTGATTAAAACACTCACAGGCCTTCTTTTCTTTTTATTTTAAATTGTGATATAATTTTTGTACTTAGAAAATAAATAAAAAAATGGAAATTCTTTTTGATAAAATTAATATTGCATTGTTAGTAACAGCCGTTTTGAATTTTATTTTGGGATTGTTAATTATTTATAGTGGAAGAAATCGACGAGTTAGTCGAGTGTATTTTTTGAATATTATTGCGATAATCGGTTGGATTATGGCAATGTTTTTTTATCGTTCTGCATCAACTTCCGGAACGGCTCTTTTTTGGTGCACGATTCTCTACGTTATACCGACAATAGTGGCGAGCAGTTTTTTGTATTTTACCTATATTTTTCCTTCCCAGGAAGAAAAAAATATAATCCTAAGGGCTCTTGTGATTTTTGGAATAAATTTTTTGGTTATTCTTTCAATTGTTATTCCGGGATTAACTATACGGGAGGTGAATATTATTCCGGGAGAAGAGCATGAAATTATTTTTTCTTCTGTTTATGTAATTTATTTTATTTACACTCTTTGTTTCTTTTCTTTTGGTTTTTTGAGGCTATTTAAGAAGATATTGAAAAATATTCGTTCGGAAAGAAATCAAATTCTTTATTTGCTAATGGGGTATTCTTTGGCAGCTAATTTGGCTTTTGTGACTAATTTGGTTATGCCATGGGCAGGTTATTTTTGGCTTAACTGGCTGGGGCAAGTTCTTACAGTTTTAATGGTTGGATTCACGGCGTATGCGATTGTTGCACATAGACTCATGGATGTTCGTCTTGTGATGCGAGGTTCATCTGTTTATTTTTCTTCTGTTTTTAGTATTATCGTATTGGCTTCTGCTACGAAAATATTGTTAAGTTTTTTTGTATCCAAGGTTGCTTTTTGGGTGGATCTTTTGATATTGATTGTGGCTATTTCAATCTTTCCAAAGTTTAAAGATTATTTTTTCAGGATTGCCAATAAATATTTCTTCTCTTCTCTTTATGATAGCCAGAAGGTGATTGCCGAGGTCAGTGACAAGCTGAGAATGATGTTGGATGTTGAGAAAGTTTATGATTTTATTTATTTAACGCTAGAAAAGACTTTTCACACCAAGACTTTTGCTGTAATTTCTTATGATAAAGAGAAAAAAGAATATTCCGTTCAATATAACAGAGGGATTAAGATCAAGAAGAACGATGTTTTTGTGGGAAATGATTTTTTGCATCGTTATTTCACTGAGCAAAATAAATCAATTGTTGTTGAAGAAGTTCGAAATATTTACTATAACAAGAAAACAAAGAAGACAATAGATCTTTTGACAAAACTCAATGTCGATATTTTGACTCCTCTTAATGTTAAAGACAAAACGATTGGATTGTTGGTTTTGGGGCCAAAGGAGTCAGGGGATATGTATAATGATGAAGATATGCAGGTTTTGGAAATTATTGGAGCTCAGGCGGCGGTGTCTATTGAAAATTCTCAATTATATTCAGAGGTCAAGGAATTTAATGAGAAATTGGAGCAAAAAGTGGAAGATGCAACAATTGAACTTCGAAGCACGAATAGTGAGTTGAAGGATATGAATGAGAAGTTGGTGACGGCCTATGAGAAGCTTCATCAGCTTGATCGAGCGAAGACGGAATTCATTTCGATCGCCTCTCACCAACTTCGAACACCACTCACTTCAATCAAGGGCTTCATCTCTTTGTTGCTTGATGGAACCTATGGAAGAATTCCGAAGGTGACAAGAGATGTTTTGGAAAAAGTTTTTATCTCCAATGAAAGATTGATTAAATTGGTTGAAGATTTGTTGAATATTTCTCGAATTGAATCCGGCAAATTAGTTTTTCGCTTTGAAAAAAACGATATCACAAAATTGGCGAAAGATGTGGTGGATAGTTTTGAATTGGCAGCTAAAAATAAAAAATTGAAACTTGAATATCGAGCACCGAAGAAAAAAATTCCGGCAATATATTTTGACAATGATAAGATGCGAGAAGTGATTTCAAATTTGGTGGATAATTCAATTAAATATACCAAAAAGGGAACGGTTGGCGTGACGGTGGAAGAGTTGGATAATCAAGTCAGAGTGATTGTTTCTGATTCCGGAATGGGAATTGCCAAAGAAGAAATTCGATATATCTTTGAAAAATTTCAACGAGGAAAAGATAGCAGTACCACTCACACTGAAGGAGTCGGACTGGGGCTCTATGTTTGCGAAAAAATCATCAATTCCCATAACGGAAAAATCTGGGCGGAATCCGATGGACTGGAAAAAGGCAGCCGCTTCATCATCGGTCTCAACATCGACTTTATCCCCGAAGATTCATTGAAAGTGATTGGGAAAGAAGGGGGGAAGAAATGAATTAACGTTTGAGAAGGCGTCTACAATCTTTAATATAAAACTTGGTGTTTGCAAATTTTTAACATGTGTGCTAAGATAATGTATATAAATAGTCACTAACTAAGTCTAAATGTTAA
>DCUU01000011.1 GCA_002328565.1 Candidatus Moranbacteria bacterium UBA2206 | reverse complement strand
TGCTAATAGCAAAAGCTCGTGCATCTAGAGTTTATTTTTGTTTGTGTTTTTACACCCCAAAAAATCCTTATCTTTTGATATAATTTCATTCAAAATTTTATTACGCAATAATGCTGATTTTGACTTCCCTTTATTATACAAGCTTATCCAATTTAAATACTCATCTATCTCTTTTGAAATTATAAAATTAAATTTCTTGAATTCTTTTTTATTTTTGTTTATAAATTGATCAACTATATAATCCAAATTATTATCGTTGTATTTTCTAAATTCAACTAAGGCTGAGTCAAAATTTATTACGGATCGCACCATCGATAAATCACCCACTTCCTCTGAATATAAAACGAGTATTGGTTTTTTCAAAGAAGCTGCGTAAAAAATTTGATAACCAACGCCCAATCCCGGACTACTTGCTTCCGCTATAACGAAATCACTCTTCTTAATAGCTTGAGCATGTTTATGAAAAAATTTATTACTGTCCATGAATTTATCAATTACATCATTTGATATTTTTTTTTGATCTTTAATTTCATTAATCTTCAACAAATCGCTTAGCCAATCCAAGGTTATTTCTGCTTTTGCCTTCTTTATCGCTGTCGTTATTTTTAAATAATCATCTTTCATCTCCAAAATAGAATAAACAGAAGCTGAGAAAAATACTTTTTTCATAGAAAAAATTAATATTAAAAACCCCATTACTATTATAGTATAGGGCATTAAAAATAAAAATGTCAATTTAATTTTAGCTAAAGAAAGAAGGACCTCAACTTTGAAGCCCTTCTAAAAATTTTAATTTCTACTTTTACCATTGATTAAGAGTGAGAAAACCCTATTCGGTCTTTATTCTCACCTTAAACCAGTTGCGCTTTCCTGCCTTGAAAATATCACCCTCGATTATCTGTTCCTGGGTATCAAAAACTTTTTTTTGATTACGATATATTGCACCTTGATCAAAAAGCGTTTTGATACGACCCTTGGATTCTTTGCCACTAAAAAAAGCAAAAACTGCATCAAAAGTCGTCGCGTTCTTTTCCACTTCCACTGCCGTGATATCTTCTGGAATTTGTCGAGCAGAAAAAGTTTTTTCGAACCATTCTTGCTCTTCCTTTGCCACACCAGCGCCATGATAACGAGCCACGATTTCCCTGGCCAGAAATTTCTTCGCTCCCATAGGATCACTTTCTAAGGTTTGTCCTATTTTGCCGATTTCCTCCAGAGAAATTTCAGTGTAAACCTTCAGATAATCCACAATCTGATTATCCGGTATGCTCATAACACGCCCGAATTTGTCCCTTGGAGAATGAGCCAAACCAATATAATTGCCTAAACTTTTGCTCTGCTTCTCCTTCCCGTCAATACCAGGAGTAATCTTTGTTGTAATGATAGTCTGAGGACGTTGACCAAATTTTTCCTGATAGAAGCGACCCAACATCTCATTAAACAACTGATCAGAACCAATGATGGTCAAGTCGGAATCCAACACAAATGAATCATATCCCTGAAGAATGGGATATATCATTTCATGCATATAAATATCTTGACCATTCTCAATTCTACGCTGAAACATATCCCTGGAAATAAGACGAGCATGAGTTACAAGAGAAAGAAGTTTCAGGAATTCCGCTGTCGGCATAGAACCAAACCATTCTGAATTTTTACGAATTTCAATCAAGCTTGGATCATCAAACCGAAGAACATTTTTGACTTGTTCGATAAATTCCTCGGTATTCCTCTCGATTTCTTCTTGAGGAATTACAGGCCGAGTTTTGTTTTTCCCGGTTGGATCTCCAATTTGAGTAGTGAAATCACCGATCAGGAAAATTACTTTATGCCCACAATCCTGAAGTTTTCTCATCATCCACAAATTAACAGCATGTCCAAGATGCAACGTAGGAGCCGTCACATCAACGCCATACTTTATTCGAAGTTGACGTCCCGATTCCAGAAGGTTCCTGAACTCCTCCAGAGAAAAGATATCCTCTGTTGTTCTGGAAAATCCATCTATAATTTCTTGCGATGAAGGTTTCTTCATAAATTTCTCCTCCCTGCTCACTTTCCGAGCAANNCTAAATATTGTTAATATAATTTAATCCCTCTATTCCAATCATAACATTTATGCAATATTAAATCAAGGAAAGTGGTTTTCTATCTCCATTTGGATAAAATATTCCATAAATGAGAACTGTACCTCTTTTTAATTTCTTGCCATTCCCCTCCTCTGGATTCACATGCTTTATATGCTTCAATTATTTCCATGGAAGAATAAAGACTGGCAGAAGAAATCATTTGATAAACTACATTGTTTTCAGGTTTGTCATATTCCCCCTCTCCATTCATAATTTTATATTCAACAACATCGCTCGGCATCCCAACGTCAATGCCAGAATTAGGAAAACTTTTCCCCATTTTCGGATAACCATACAACCCTTTCATTGTAGGAGAAAATATTCCCGCCAAAGAGAAATTGTCAAATGAACGCTCTTGTCTTTGTATTTTTGTTAATACATCCATCGCCAACCCACAATATTTATATTCATCTATTCCCAAAAACACAACAACAGATTGAATCTTTTGGTCTAAATATAAATCTAAAAAGTCAGCTACCATGAGATTTAATGACAACTTAATCCGATATGTCATTGTACTATCGATCTTGTTGTGTTTGCCATAGAAAGAATGAACGTCTTCTTTGGCCTCCTCAAACATTTTGTCCGTTAAATATTTTCCTGTCATATACAACGTTTTCAGAACAGACAAAGCTTCGGATTGAGTTCTTAAAATATTGGGGGGGGAATTATCAAAGCCAAGATTCTTGATGAAATTCTTATATCTCGGAATCAAATCAAGGATATAAGAAAAATCTACGGCCTTACCATTATACGCATCCAAGTCACCTAAGACAATTTGAACAGGAATTCCGCTCCTTTGAAGTCTGATTGCTCGTAAAATTTGAGATACAGTCCCTACATGAGGAATTCCTGTCATACCAAATCCCGTGGTAGCAATTACAGATTCTTTTTTGTCAAAAAAATTTTTAAATGACCTTCCATTTGCGTGACAAAGCCAAAGCCTTTGCATCTCCTCCATAGACATGGAGCCAAACCTAAAATCAATTTTTTCGAATGGATAAGGACCACATTTCCTTGTCTGCATTATTTCGTTATAATAATCATCATCAAAGACAATGTTGCTCATGACACCTCCTTGTCTTCAGTTAAATAAATTTTCAAAGAAACTTCTCATAAAACAGGGACAGTTTGATTATCCAAAAACAAATAACCAAACAATCCCAATTAAACCTTATTTATTCCTATAATTTCAAATGGGTCAGAAAAATGCTCTATCCAATTTTTATAGCCTGAGTAACCACTAGGCCAAACGCCACCCCAACCCCTGTCACGACTCAATGAAATATGGGAAGTGTTGATTGTATACCTACTCAGTCTAGTTTTATCAATAATTTTGTTAATAAAAGCTCCATCATCACTAAAAATATTCAACCCTAAATTATATTTTCTGGAATTTAAAAAAGAAATGACTTCATTTTCATTATTAAATCCGATAATCCACAATGAAGGGAAAAAATAAGCATTCTTGATAAAATCACTTTTTACATTCGGAGAGATAATTAGAAGTGGCAATTTCTTTTTGTCTTTTAATCCTAATACCTCAGTTGGTCGAGATTTTTTTATATCACAAATCATTTTTTCAAAAAGAATTTCATTCGGCTTGTATTTTTTTATTATGTATTTATTTTCTTTTAATTTTAAAAATTGCCTTTTTATTGAATCAACATATTGTTCATACAGTGGCCCAACTATAATAATGCCATGAATTCTATGACAAATTTGTCCGCAATGAGAGAAGGACTCATTCAAAGTTAGATCTGCATCTTTTTTGAAATTAATTTCATCAACATTCTTGAATCGAAAAATTTTACAATCAGCTGCCTCTATTTCAGGAAAGAATTCAACAAAATTTCTAGCACACAACTTAAATATTTTTTTAGCAGTGCCGTGACCTCCAAAAAAATAAACCGCATTAACAATTTTAATTTGGCTTTCGACTTGTTCGGGTTCTATATCAAATAGAATTTCCATATCCAGCCCATATTTTTCAATTATTCCGGAATCCACCCAGAGACTTTTAATAATTTTATTAGCTTTTCTGCTTGGCCTCAACTTGACCTTGTTGCCTGCTACTAAAGCATTTAAAACAGGAACTATCGAAAGTATTAAAGGCTCATTATATGAGAGAATAATCAAAACAGACCCCTTGGGTTTCATTTTTTTCAAGAAAAATTCCTTATTATTTTTTTCATAGTCTTTTAGATATTTAATAACACTAACCCAATCAGTTCTTATCCAATACAAAGTGTCTTGTGTGCACTTCTCGTTTAAATCAAAAAAATCTGTTTTTTTTGTTTTAAGAATTTTTATCAAATCTACCAACAAGGGCCTGATAAATTTCTCATTTTTTATTTTAAAGTTATACATATTCAACAATTTTTACCTTATTACTGCCCTCTCTATTGAAATAACTTATATCCACATTTTTCACATCAAAATTTATTCCGATTTCTTCTTTTAATTTATTTTTCAGACTCAATAAGAATTCGGGCTTTTCCTCCTTGAGAGTTAAATATATTTTAGGAATAAAGTTTATAGAGTTTTTTCGAACTTTAATTTTTATATCTCCTCCAAAAATTAAATTTCCTAGATAGTTAAAAATAAGTTCTTTTAGTTCGTGCGGATTTATTTTAACTCCTTTAATAAAAATCAAATCATCAACGCGAGTTTTTATTCTATCGATTCTTACATTTTTGTCACCACAAGAACATACCCCTCTTAAAATACAAGACACGTCGCCTGTTCTATATCTAATAATCGGCGAGGCATCCTTTTTTAGGCTCGTTAAAACCAATTCCCCATATTCTCCACCAGAAAGAATTTCACCTGTTTTAATGTCTACTATTTCTGCAATAACATAGTCGTCGAGCACATGAAGTCCGTTTTTACAATCACATTCATACGCAATCCCAGTGTTAACTTCGCATAATCCATAATGATCATAAACTCTTATATTAAGCTTCTTTTCTATTTGGTTCCTTACGAAATCAGAATATATTTCTCCAGCCACAATTGCTCTTGTTAGTTTTAATTTATCCCTAGAAATATTATTATTCTCAATAAAATCAGAAAGATAAAGCATAAACCCAGGAGTAGCCACGACAGTATCTATTCCAAAATCAATCATTAATTCCACTTGTTTAATCATCGGTTGAATCCCTGAAGGAAGAACGAATGCTCCAAGTTCTTGAATGGCATAGGTATTCAACATCGCTCCACTAAAAAGACCATAACCCATAATAAATTGCACCCTGCTGTTCTCGTCAATGCCAAATTTTTTCCACGCGTTAGAAATAGCATTAGAACCAATCTCTAGATCTCTTTTGGTATAGAAAGAAAGAGTGGGCTTTCCGGTTGTTCCTGACGTAGTATGCATTTCAATAATATCCGATTTATCTACGCATAAACCATTAAAAGGATACGCCTCTCTTAATTCATCCTTGGTAGTAAATGGCAAAGAAGAAATATCTTTTAATGAATTTAATTTTTCTATATTTTTCAATTTATCGGAATATAATATTGATTTTTTTGCTCTTTTTATAGTTAAATTAAGATTAGTTAATTTTTCCTGATCACTCTTGATCATTTTTATTATTTACTTATTAGATTAATACCTTTTTAAGAAGCACTTGACAAAACGCCATGGCGCAACTATTATTATAATATTCTTGATGCATTTGTCAAATAATATAAATTATTTTGAACACATGCCCATCGTGCTGTCCTTTTTACAACAACCAAAAACAAAGGAGGAAAGAAAATGAACTCTGAACAAAAAAAATTATGGCAACCGCTCGACTTAACCAAGCGAGATGCTGACCCAATAGAAGCATCTCAAAAATTAAATCGGTATTGTACAGGACTTTTATCTCCCGAGATAAAGAAAAAAATTAAGGAACTAAAAGCACTTGCACAACAGGAAGTTGAACGATTAGGCGGAATTCTCGATAAAGACAGTTTTGACAACCTGTCAAAAAATCTCTATGATCTAATCGTAAATAACGCAATTCCCGAAGAAGTGCTCAACGCAAAACATCCTCTAGGCCCAGTTTGATTTAAAATCAAACAGAAAATGATTAAGCGATACCATCGTCAAAACCAGGCTCACAATAATCGTGACCCTGGTTTTTCTTTATCTTAAATCGAGCCCTTCTTACAATTCATCCACAGGCAACAAATATCCCCCCATCCATAAGCTTTCAGCGACAAAAAAGTGTTAAACGCAAGCGGACAAAATTGATAAAAAACCACTCCTCCGCCCATCAACTAATTGCAAATAAAAAAGGGCAACAATCAGATGATGTTGCCCGTGAATAATTTTCTTACGATGAAGAGGGATGGGGGAGATGGAGAGATTCGAACTCTCGACGCGTGGAATCACAATCCACCGCTCTAGCCTCTGAGCTACATCTCCCACAACCACATAAATCATTCTTGAATGATCCTAGCAAAACCTTATTTTTTTGTCAAATAATCTTGACTAGTTGCCTTTCAAGAACATCAACAAATCGATCTTGACAATTAAACCCAATTCCGTAAGGTAATCTAGAAAGATTATTCATTAAAACTGCCTTACTGGAAAGTTCTTCAATTTCGTTAAAAAGAGCAATGGAACGTCCAATGCACCTTTGAGTAAATGACCTAATTAGCTTGTCTTCAAATTGAAGAGATGCCCAATTAGCATAGTCACCCATTCCAAAGAGATAATAAGCACCATAAGATTTATTTGTTCCTCCATTGTTAGAATCAATTTTTACGGTGCGCCCACCAAGCGGAGCACCAGGGAAAAAATCCCGTTCACAAATCCAGTCAATGACTGAATTAGCAGAAAAGCGAATTGCAAATTCAAGAGGAATGTCCAGCGAAAGTTTTCCGCTATCAACGAACACACCTACTAAGACTTTGCTTATGTTGATATTTCTGTTGCGAAGTGCTTTTAGCACAAGTGCAATAGAACCCCCGCTCCAACATCCGTCATCAACAACAGTAACGCGCGCTCCATTAACACTAGAGCAGATTTCATCTAACTGCTGATCAATCGATTTGAAACCAGGACGACTGCATTCACCTAAGTCCTCCCATTCATTTTCTTTTTTACAAACAATTCGATTGATTTCTAACTGGAAATTACTCGGCAAATAAACTTTGTCCAGTGAAATAATTAAATCATTAAACCTTGATGAAAGTTTTTTCTGCAAACCATTATACATCTGATCAAAAGAAATGAGTTGCACCGCAACATCTTCCCTCTCTCTGCTAAAAATGGACTGCAAATCACAAACAATGCCTTGAGAAATATTTGCAAAATAGGTCTTGCCAGGAATATTAAAATCAAATTCCTTGGCCCAATTTGCAAAAAGCATCTGTAAATCCTGAGAAATTAAATACATGTACTTTTTCATTATGTGCCTCCGTAAATTCATTTTAATTTTAGTTTTTCCTTACATTTAGTTATGCAAATATCCATTCCCGAGAACATAGGGTCGATTTCGTCTCTGCATTTTGCAAAAATAAAAGCCGTACTGCGACACCCCCAAGATGAGCCTCGTGATATCCACCATATTGACTTTATGACAATTCTTGCATAACTCATCCAAGGACTTTCCAATCTCGAGCCATGTTTATTTTCATTTGTTATTTGATTGTTAATGTTCTGCTTTCTATATTTAAATATACCCTTGTTTTTAAATTTAAAACATACAGTTATCTATTCTCATGTTCCTCGATTAATCTTAAAATTTTGGAAACTGCGTCTTTTGGAGTTTTAGCTGGAACAGCTTTCATTCGCTTCCTGCTATCAAAATATTTTCCTGCCATCTCATCAGCCCAGCCACCAGTGCCAGTTATAACAACTACTGGGATATTTAACTGATATGCCACCAACATTTCATTCATAGTTCCGGAACCACCAGAAATAGCAATGATGCCATCACAACTATTCACTAAAACAAATTCACGCCCTCCTCCCCTTTCAAGCCCACTGCAAATAATAACATCCGTATTCCCTTCTTTATCCCAAATATCCTTTCCTTTTCCATAAGTTATTCCAACCGTAAAACCATTGACTTTTTTCGCTCCACGAGCCGCAGAAGTGGAAAGAGAGTCGAAATCTTTTTCAGCTCCATAAATAGTAATATTTCCCGACTCAGCAATTAATACTCCTGTTTCTTCAGCAATTTTTTCGATTTTTTTGCTATACTTCACGTCTGCAGCTGAACCCATAACTCCAATTTGATATCTTCTTTTCTTTTGAATGTTTTTCATAGATTAAAATTATAGATTAAAAAGATATTATTGAAAAACCCTACTAATAAAAATTATTGCAGTGACCAGATGCGATTTCGCTTCTGGTCACTTGATAAAACAAAGCCCCTAAAAACATTAAGGAATTACTTTCTTGACATCAATTTCCAAAATATCTCTTGCACCCAACCTTTTCAATTCAGGAATAATAACATTCAGTTGAGATTTTTGGATTACCGTTTCAATAGCATACCATTTCCCCAAAGACTCGTCTCTAGGCATAAGGAGAGAAATGGTCGGTGCCAATTCTGCAGGCAAATAACTATTTACCGCTTTGAGATTTGCATCACTGACGTTTAACTTGATCATAACCTTGTCTCTGGCCCTAACAACCCCCAGAAGAAGTTCGGCAATCTCATTCATAGATTGTCTTTTTTCAAGATCATTCCAAGAATCAATATTGGCTATAAGTTTTGTGGAAGAAACCAAAAGGGTGTCCAGAATTTTTTTCCCATTTTCCCTTAAAGTTCTTCCGGTTTCCGTGACATCAACCAGGTATTTAGCGAGACGAGGAACCTTAATTTCTGTTGCTCCTTCAGAGAATTTAAGCCTGATGTCTCTTTTGCCAAATTTATTAAAATATCTTCTGGTAAGACGCGGGTACTCCGTAGCCACTTTGTCTTGGGTTGAGATTTCTCTAACATCGTTAATCGGGTTGTCGATACTGGTTGCCAATACAATTTTTATTGGATTCCAACCACCTCTTGAAAAAGCCAAGTCAGCAACTTCTTTAACCGCAACTGCAGTTTCCATTACCCAGTCTAACCCGGTTATGCCAATGTCAAACTCTCCTTCACTCACATATTCGGCAATTTCCTTTGGCCGAAGAATAAATGTTTCGATTATCCGAGGATCATCAATAGACAAATTGTAATCCCTGTCATTGCGTCTTCGAATTGGCAAATCCGCCTGCTTAAAAAGATTGATAGTACCTTCCTCTAAACTCCCTTTCGGGACAGCAACTCTTAATTTTTTTGACATCTCTCCACTCCTTTGCTTTATATAGTTTATTGATATATCATCCGAGATAAACTTTTTATTAAAGAACACTTTTCCAGAAACTTAAAAATCCCTTATGCGGGACTTTTGTATTCTAGCTTATTTCTGTTAAAAAAGCAACAAAGCACAACACAAAAGCCCTTAGATAAGAACTTTCAGATGATGCTTTAAATTGAAACCTTTGTTACTTTTCATAATTTTATATTAGCAAACTTGACAGACCATGTCAAGTTTCATATTTTTCCAAAATCAGAACCATTTTATATTAAAAAATCAGGTGACAAAGCTATGCCTTGCCACCCGAATCGATAAATTTACAAACATTCTCGTTCCCTGGCTCTTGCGGATAAGAAAGAAAAAATATTGATCTGCTCCTGAGTATGAAGAGATGAATCAACCTCTACCCACAAATCTTTCCCCTCCAGAGACAAAGATACATTTTCATCGGGATATCTGGTTTTCATGTCTTCCAGAAATCCCTCTGGGCTTTTATGCCCGGATAAATCAATCTTTCGCTTGGCCATTTTGCATCCCTCCTTCCTTATTTTATTTTTTTAGTTATTCCTCTACTCCCAACTCTATTTTACTGCCTGTATTATTTTGATAGCTTCATCAACAGACACCATTTCCTGCTTGCCTGTCGACATTATCTTCAAGCTTACTTTTTTTTCTTTCATCTCCAGTTCTCCGATAATTATCACAAAAGGAATTTTGAGACGATCAGCATACTTAAACTGCTTGCTGATTTTTTCTGAATCAAAATATATTTCTGTGTTAATCTCGTTTTTCCGAAGCTGTGTGGCAACAGCAAGACCTTCTCTCATGAACTTGTCATCCACTTGAGCGATTAGCACTTTGGAGAGAGTCGCCCTCTCTGATTTAATCAAGCCAGCTTCTTTGAGTTTGTAGAAAAGTCGGGTAAGCCCAATAGAAATTCCAACGCCTGGAAGTTTTTTATCAGTATAATATTCCGCCAAGTTGTCGAAACGACCGCCAGAGCAAACACTGCCAACTTCGGGATAATCATTGAGAACAGTTTCATAAACAGTGCCGGTGTAATAATCTAAACCACGTGCGATGGCCAAATCAATGCCATAACATTTTCTTGGAACGCCCAACATAGCAATTGATTCAGAAACCTTGTTTAGTTCCTCAATTCCATTCTCAAATAAGAGTGAATCAATACCAAGTGAACGAAGCTGCGAAATAATCTCTTTGTCAGAGCCCTTAATTTGAACAAAATCGAGTATCTTTTTAATTTTGTCAGCGGAAATTCCAAGAGCTTCAATCTCTTCCGTTACTCTTTCCATGCCTTGCTTATCAAGTTTATCAATAGCACGAAGCACTTCACGAGACACGGAGCTTATTTCCAAGTACTCCATGAGCCCATTGAGTATTTTCCTGTTATTAATCCTGATTGTGAAGTTTTCAAAGCCAAGGTTTCTAAACACTTCATAGATGACGCTGGGAATTTCAGCATCGACTAAAACATTTGTCGTGCCAATAACATCAATATCACACTGATAAAATTCTCGAAATCGCCCCCGTTGTTTCCTTTCGCCACGCCACACTTTTTGCATTTGATAGCGTCTAAAAGGAAAAGTTAACTCTGCATAATGCTCAGCGACATATCTCGCCAAAGGAACTGTAAGATCAAAGTGAAGCGACAAATCATCGCCGCTCTTATCCAGCCGATAAACCTGCTTCTCTGTTTCGCCTCCGCTTTTTGTCAAAAGCACTTCCGTAAATTCAATTGCCGGTGTTTCAATGGGCGCAAAACCAAAACGCTCATACGTCTTTCTTATTGTCTCAAGCATCATGTTAAAAATGATTTGGTCTTGTGGGAGCAACTCCAAGAAACCGCTTGGAAGTCTAGGTTCTATTTTTGGCATGTTCATTCTCCTTTTTAATTGTTAATGTTCTGTTTTATCTAAAAAATCAAAATATCTCTTGAAGATAAACTACCACCATTACCACTCTTTGTCAAAAAAGAATGCCTACATTCTATTCTGTGCCACACTCTTCATCAAAAGACATAATTAATCTCTTTACCTTGAAAAAAATATTATATGTTGTTACAATAGCAGGATATTTTGCAATTTAATCTAAAAAAATTGATATTATGAAAAAATATTTAGAAATTATTAAAAAGCTATGTTTGACTCCTGGCATCTCTGGAAAAGAGCTTTATTCTGGCATAAGTCAAGAAATTTTTAGTATTGTAAAAAATATTAACAAAAATACAATAATTGATAAGCATGGGGATGTCATATCCATTTTAGGAAATGGAAATAAAAAAATTATGATAGATGCACACTTGGATGAAGTTGGATTTTCGGTATCCAAAAAAAATAATGGAAAAATACAGCTAACTTCGATAGGAAATATAAATATTCAAAAGATTGATAATTCCGAGGCTTTTGTTTTAAACAAAAACATAAAAGGAAAAATAATTCAGGATACCAGTGATATTATTTTTGAAACAGAAAATCCAAAACTCCAAGAAAAAATTAATTCGGGCGACATCATCTCTTTCTCTCGATATTTTTCAACTGACCAAAAAACAATAAAGGCAACAGCTCTGGACAACAGAATAGGTTGTGCGTGTTTGATTTATTTAATTGATAATCTAAAAAATAATATCGAGGATGATTTAAAGATTATTTTTACTTTCACCTCAGGTGAAGAAAAAGACAAATCCATTCTTGATAAGATCGCAACTGAGCATGATGTTGATTTTGGAATTATTGTAGATGCAGCCTATGCAAAACCAGTAAGTTTTGGAACTGACAACATGTCTATACCGGAATTAGGCAAAGGTTGTGCTATTCAATATATCGGATTAAATTTTATAGTAAATAAAAACATTATTAATACCATCGAAAAATGTGCGAGTAGAGAGAAAATTTCTTTCCAAAAAGAAATTCCTTTACCAAATTTAGGACGAACAAATTTCTCCAAGTTTCAACAAACCGGCAAAACAGGTTGCGTAATTAATATTCCAGTAAAAAATCAGCACGAACAAATTAGTGAGGCAAGCATCAAAGACTTTGATTCTGCCAGCAACCTTATTATGTTAGTAATTGAAATGTTTAGAAATGGAAAATTTTAATTTGTTCTTTTTTGCAACTAGGCACTTTATTGAATTAATTTTTCGAGTTTTTCCTCGAGTAAATTCAATTGTTTTATTGAAATAAATTCATCGTTGGTGTGCGCCTGTTTAATGCTACCAGCACCAAACAATAAGCTGTTTTTAAAAAAAGACATTTCTGAAAAAAATGGCGCTACCTCTCCTTTTATGGGCAACGAACTGACAAAAGGTTTATACTTATGTCTAATTTTAATCCCACAACTGAATTTGTTAGACAAATTCTTAATAGTTTTTAATATTTCATTATATTCTTTTTGATTTTTTGGTCTCATTGAAATGTCGGCAATAGCTTCGCCAGCAACCACATTATCTGCAATCCCGCCTCCAATCTTTCCAACATTGAAAGCGTTGAATCTTTTTCCTGATAAAAAATTAATTAATTTTACCAATTCATGCACAGCACTGTCTTCTTGTTTGAATTTCAAAGAAGTATGCTGCTCTTTCCCTTTTGTTATCACAGAAAACGCAATAATCCCCATCTGCCCAATCATTGTTTTGAGTTGAGTAGGTTCCATCACAATAACTCTTGCTCCTTTTATTTTTACTTTTTCAACGCCAACAAAATCGACCTCTTCTCCTACTGTGAATAAAAGATTGATGTTCTCAAGCTTATTCCCCAACAAGATCATGCCGGCAATATTGCCCTTATTATCACAAGATCCTCTTCCGTAAATTTTATCATTAGTGATTTTAATCGGAACAACCCCCGGGACAGTGTCCATGTGAGCAACAACAAAAACATCAGATTCCCCTTTCTTAGCAATAATATTATATCTGTCTTTTTCAATGATTTGTTTTTTAATATCAAAGCCTTTTAATTTACTAACAATAAAATCGGCAACATTTTTTTCATTGCCCGACACAGATTCAATTTTCAATAGTTCAATTAATAATTTTTCTATATTCGTCATAATAGTTTATCTGAATTAATTAACTTGGGAGGCATTCAGTTGTTTCACTGAATCCCCCCCTCTTTATTATCCCACCTTCAAGAACATTCGACAATGTTTTTTATCGCCACGATAAATACAGGTCTTTTTTTCTTCCTCTGAAACGACATCACACGGACCGCAAGAAACACGAAATGGCACTTTTTCTTCCCAGCCACCCGCCATTACCTCCGTCCATTGATTTTTTTCCATAAGATGAACCACCTTGTCGACATGAGTAATTAAAATTGCTGTTTTTTTCTCGGGAATCAAAGAAGTAAGAGTCTGGAACATTTCAGATGAATATTTTTTGTTGCGATGCTTTGAATGAACCCAGAAAGATCCTGCTTCCAAAAAGCCATCATCAATCGTATTCCACAACCCACCAAAAACCACAATCCCATCGTCTTCATCAAAAAATGCAACTGCTAATTTCTCACGATAAAGCTTTTCAAGATTTTCCGCTGTGTTTCGATAGCCCATAATAGCTTTTTCTCCCTGAATCGCTTTTGCTAATTTCAACCAATGCTTTTTGTCGATAGACATAGTTTGTTCTCCTTTTTTTATTGAAAAAATAAGACAAAAAAACAACCTCCCTTGAGATTGCATGAAAAAATTCTAGTTAAGCCCTGTTATCTTTTAGGTATTTTGAACACTCGCAAACAATCTCAAGTTGATTTCTGAGTTCCTCCGCCAAAGAGATATTGAAATTGTTTGATAAGAATTATTCATAAACAAAACTAACACGTATTTGCTAAGTATATTTTTAGGATAACATTCAAAAAATCATTTGTCAAAAACTAAAACCCTCTTCTGAAAAGAATGTTATTGTATGTGTATCGATGTGCCAAAAACAATTCCGTGCTTAAGTATTTTTCGCCCCTATCCGGAAAAATCACCGCAATATTTCCTGATTCTATATTTCGAGCCACTTCAACCGCAGCCAACATCGCAGCTCCGCTCGACATACCAACAAAAAGCCCTTCTTTTTTTGCGATTTCCCTTGCCATTTCAAAAGCCTTTTCACTTTCAATATTCACAAACAAATCTATTTTACTTTTATCGTATATTTTCGGCACAATGGCTTCCTCCATATTTTTTAGTCCTTGAATATAATGCCCTTTCTCAGGATAAGCACAAACTATTTTTATTTTGGGATTCATTTTTCTCAAAAAAC
>DCUU01000052.1 GCA_002328565.1 Candidatus Moranbacteria bacterium UBA2206 | reverse complement strand
AAGACTCTTCATCAAGCCAAGTCCATTGTACATTATTATGTCTTTTTTGTGGTTGCAGGAACGGTAAAACCTTTTCGAGTCGCACTAGTAAAACTAGTGGATTACCTTCTGGGAAAAACTATTTAGCTTATGGATAATTGGAGTTCGTATAACATGCAGGTTTTAGTAATTTATTAATAATAACTTAAAAATATGGAGCAACAATTAAGTCCTAAAAATAATTCTAGCAATAATATTTTTGCCTTACTCTCATCTTTTATTGTGGTCATTCAAATTATTGTGAGTATTGCTATATATTGTTTTTTTGCTGATGATGATTCGGCGGCACTTGTAGCGTTTTTACTTTTTTACGGTTCTCCCATATCCTTGACTGCTTTAATTTTTGGGATTATTGGATTAAAATCAATATATCTACGATTCTCCATTTTAGGGATTATACTGGCTGGTCTTCACTTTTTAGCGATTACTATTTTTATTGCTATGATTATATTCTCCTTAATTACTTCGGGCGGGAATATATTTATGTAAGAATGAATAAAAAATTATGAAACTATTAGAGAAAAAATTTAAAATGCAAACAACGCCCTAATAAATAACAACTTAATTAAATAAACAAATTATATGACATGGAAAAACTTTTTTTATGCTAATAAAAACAAATTATTCGTAACGGTAATTATTTTTTTCTTAAGTTTTTTTGTGCCTTTTATTATTTGGAGTTTTGAATTCGCGGGTGGCTTTTTAACACCTTTACTCTATTTAAATTTTTCTGGCTTTACTCCTATATTCCTAGTATATATTCTAATCCAGCTCTTGGTGTCATATCATATAAGTTGTGTTCTATCTTATTTATATATCTCAAATAATTTTTTAAAAATAAATAAATACAAATTTATTTTCTCAATTATTTTGTTTATTTTGCTATTTTTTATTCCGCTTATTGGCAAAATGCCCTTATGGGCATTTTATGTGCTTTGTTGCTTAAAACTTTTTTTCTTTGAACTTGATTACACCATCACATTCGGTCTATGCATCTTTTTACTTCAATTAGTTTTACCTTATTTATTTATATGTATCATCTGGAAGATAAAATCTATAAAAGAAAATGAATTTATTGAAGATTTAGAAATGCAAAATGCGAATATAACTAATTGGGGCATAAAAATTATAACAATTATTTCTTTTATATTCATCTCCCTTCTGTTAGTTTGGAGTTGTTATTATTCATGGGAAGTTTCTGTAAAAGAAATGTTTAGCAAGGAAGCGTTGGAAAATCAAAAAATTTATCAAGATAATTTCGATAAATATGTTATTCAGGATTTTCTAAATTTTACTGAATATAAACTTGGCTCAATTAACAATAATGCTGGACGTGCTTTAAACGAACCGTTTTCATATTATAGGGCAGACTCTATAAACGTGTCGGCTTCTCCGACAGAATCAGATGCATATTACCAAAAATTATTTTCTAATAAAAATAAATGGATAGCCAAAAGAGAAGAAACAAACAATAATGTCACGTATAGATTCTATAAAACAGACGAAATTGATTTTCAAAAATATAGCGATATTAAATGGGAATCGAATGGAAGCGTCGTTTCTCTTGGGTGGCTAAATAATTACGCTAAAAACGGAGATTCGCTTGGTACTATAAACATAAACAAAACTAAAAAAATAATTAGTATTAAAGTATTCATAGTAGATTATGAAGGACTCAGAATTGTACAGGACTATATCAATCAATACGGAGAAAAATCCACTAATTCAAGTGCGATAAATAATATTACTAATTCAGGTTACCTTAAAATCCCAGAAGAAACCAAGTGGAAAGCATGCTTTCAGATTGAGAATAATCTCCAGAGACAAAGCTGTTATTCCGAGGTAATAATTGCTACAAATCCGAATACTAGAGTTTACTCTTCTAATGGTCTAATGTGTGATTCATTTGGTGATGAAAAAATAAAAAAGGAGTGTAATGAAATTTCCGAAAGAATAAATGCGGAAGAAAAAGCCTTTGATCCTCACAGGTACGAAAGTACAAATCTTTCAGCTTGTGATTCACTAAAACCATCCGATAGGGCTGTATGCTATTCTTTCGGAGCTAACGGTGAAGGATTATGTTCGGATTGTGATATCTTGGACTCAAAAAAAATAATAGAGATAAATTATCTGGGAAATCAGATGAAGAAAACAGAAAAAGAAATTTGTAGGATTTATTGTGAAGCAAAAGAAAAAATGAGATCAATATGGCCAACAAATTAATAACTCAAATCGCGGACAGTCCGCAATTTAGCGGACTGTCCGCTAAGATACTAAACTATAATGGGGTGAGTATTCACCTGTCAATATTCACCCCCCCCCATACAATCGCTCCCGTTCTCCGAAATCAAAAAACGCCTCGGATTTCCCAAGGCGTTTTCTTGCGTTTACAGACCCAAAAATTTCCAATAATTACTTCTATCAATTTTTTCCACCGTAGCGTCATATTTTTCAATAAACTCTTTTGGAGCCTTAAATTTCTTTTTTTCATTCCATTTAAATTCAAAACCGCGAATTTTTCCTCCGCTTTCTTCAATATAGTCAATTTCTTTTTGATCATAAGTTCGCCAAAAATATGAATTTACAAAGTTAAACTCCGCGTCATTATTTTTCTTTCTTTCCAAAATGCAAAAGTTTTCCCAAAGTGCCCCGACATCATTTCTGATATCTAGCGGATTATAATTTTCAATCAAACTATTTCGAATTCCTAAATCATAAAAATATACCTTGATTGATTTGGTGATTTCCTTTCGCAAATTGCGTGAAAAAGAATTAAGTTTAAAAATTATAAACGATTGTTCTAATATATCAATATACTTTTGCACAGTTAGACGATTTACTCCTAATTTATTAGCTAATTCTTGATAGGAAACTTCTTGTCCAAGCTGAAGAGCTAGAGCTTTTAACAAATTCTTAACAAGACTTGATTTTTTTACACCTTCAAAATTTAGTATATCTTTGTATAAATAATTGGAAGTTATTTCATCTAATTTGCGCTTGGTGGAAATCTCATCTAAATCTAACACTTCCGGATAACTGCCAAATCTTAATAAATTTTCCAGTTTCGCTTCTATGCTTAATAAATCACTTTCCTTTTCAATCTCTTTTAAAGAGAGTGGGTAAAGCATATGAGTAAAAGTCCTTCCTGTTAATGGTTCAGATATTTTATTCGCCAAATCGAAACTAGCCGATCCGGTGGCTATTATCTGAATTTCAGGATATGTATCCACAATAATTTTTAAAATTCTCCCAATATTTTCTATGTTTTGTGCTTCATCTAAAACTACTAATTTATAATTTCCAAGATATGATTTCAATGTTTCAGCTTCCGGACGAGAAAGATTTTCTTGTGCAGAAAGCATTTCACAGTTTATATAACGGCTTTCATTTTTATATTTTTCTGCGATTTTCTTTGCTAAAGTGGTTTTCCCAACCTGCCTAGCTCCATATATAATAATAACTTTACCTTTAAATAAGTCGTTTTTTATCGATTTTTCAAGTAATCTTGAGATATGATTCATATAATTTATATAAATTTTAATATTACAATATCAATTTTATACTAAATTTTGATATTTGTCAAGCACCGTCCAAGTCTCCTAAAGCGAAGCTTTAGGATGAATAATTCATAAAATTAGTATAAATTATGCGATTACATTCTCAATTTTAAGCTGAATTTTGATATTTGTCGGTGCTTGCTATTTTCTACCACAAAATTTGAAAATCAAAAAATGTTTGGGTTATAATCTCTAAATCTCACCTCACTTTCGATTTTTTGCAACAAATTTTGGGAATTTATTAAAAATATGCTATATTTAGTTTATAAATTAGCGTCTCTCAAGTTCGCATATAACAGAGAAAAATAAATATTAACTAATCTCTAAAAAATATGAATATTGATACCATTAAATCTAATTGGGAATATGCAACTGAGAGTCTTATCTCCGGAGTGTTGACAATATTCTATATATCCGGAGGCATTTTCGCGATACTATCAGGAGGTTGGCTAACAAGTAGCGAAAATGAAGCTATTATACCACCCTCGCTTATTATTACTATGGGAATAATGCGTTTATTGCTTGGATTTATTTTAATTGCCATATCAATTGGAATTTATAAAAAAAATAAGATTTCCGTTATTATGTTTTCGATACTAATGTTAATAATAACTTTTTTTGCGGGATTTAATGCTATACTATTAACAATAACTTTTGTATCGATAATTCTTACAATAAAAATATTGTACAAAAATAAAAGTATTAAAATTTAAAAATCACATCCGACAACGCATACATCTCGACCTCAATATTTATATTTTTTATAAAGACTATTGTGACTCTACTCAAAAAGGTGACCTTACCTACGCCAAAAAATTCTTTATAAAGTTTGTCAATATTTCGAGATTTTATAAAGTTTCAAAAAACGCCTCGGATTTTCCAAGGCGTTTTTTGTATTTTATATTCAAGCGTAGAGACGCCCCGACGGGGCGTCTCTACAATTTTATATCTTCAAATCCGAATATTCCCGCAAAGTTTTGAGGGTGGCTTGAACAGTTTCATTCTCGGCGTTAAGCAATTTCACATTTTTGAACTTTTCGGCAATTTTTGTGATCACTTCATCCGCCCAAGATGGCGCTATGACTTTCACCCCAGAAAAATCAATTTCAATTTCCTCATCTTCTTTGAGATCTTTCAAATTATAAGCCGAAATCGTCAAGAATGCCTCCCGACCGGCGGGACGAGAAACTAAGACATCGCCAATTTTTTGCAGTTCGATACGCATAAAATTATAAGGTTATTATTGCTAAACATCCTTCGATATTTTCCGAATTTTCTTCTATTTTCATTTGATCATTCAGCTCTGCTTTGGCGTTTCCAGAATAAAAACTCAAATGCATTTTTTTGCTTTGCACATTTTCTTTCACAAATTTCAATCCATTGCCCCGCTTTTCCGGCGCGCGTCCAGAAATTCTTTCGGTAAAAGCTGTCATCAATGCTTCTCGGTCGTTTTTGATTTCTGGCTTAACTCTTTTGAGTGTATTGAAAATTCCCCGCCCTCTATCAGCTAGAACTATTTCAATTTTATCTTCAGAAAAAGAATAACCAAAAAATATTCCTGGGACATCTTTCCAATTCCCAACATTATGATCAAAGGAATTATTAGCGATTTCACCAACCACCGCAGAAACAATTGAAGCGTCATTTTCTCTTTTTTCAAAAAGCTCCCTAATCATTCTGCCAAATCTCGCGTCATATACATCTCTCGTCGCACAATAAAATTCACTAGCAACATCAACATTACCAGCTTCCCCCGTTATCCATTCATACGCTAATTTTTCTTGCAAATTTTCCATAGTTCAATTATAGCTTATTTAGAAACTAAAAGTCAAAAATCAAAAAACGCCTCGG
>DCUU01000043.1 GCA_002328565.1 Candidatus Moranbacteria bacterium UBA2206 | reverse complement strand
TATTCTTTCACTACTCCAACAAATCAAAGACATTGGGCAATCAAACTACTAGAAAATAGCTGGGATAAAATAAATTTTTCCCTAAATTATATCCTCTTGAAAATTGCAATCTAAACTGCTAAGCTTAAATCATGTAATATACACTAATAATTTCGTACGGAACAATAATTATTGTTCCCTAGCGCAATTTCATGAATTTTATGTCAGGACACTCACATTGGGCGGGAATCAAACAAAGAAAAGGGGTAAATGACGCTAAACGCGCCAAAATTTTCACAAAACTTGCCAAACCGATTGTGATTGCTGCGCGAGAAGGTGGTGGCAATCCGGACACAAATTTCAAGCTTCGCATGGCCATGAAAAAAGCTCAGGAATTCAATATGCCAAAGGACAATATCGACAAAGCAGTCAAAAAAGGAACGGGCGAAATGAGTGGCGCAGAAATTGTTGAAATCATATATGAAGCTAAGGGCCCTGGAAACATCATGATGCTTATCAAGACCTCTACCGACAACAAAAATCGCACCGTGAGTGAAATTAAAAGCATCCTCACGAAAGCCGGCGGGAAATTTGGCGAGTCCGGCAGTTCCATGTGGAATTTTGAGCAAGTCGGCGAAATTACTATTGATCTATCTGGCAAAGATGCCGATGAGCTGGAAATGCTCGCCATCGAAGCTGGCGCCAAAGACACAAAAATTGATGGCAATTTGCTTTTTGTCTATACCGAAACCCAAGACTTGCAAAAAGTCCAAGAAAAATTGATGGAGAATAATATTGAAATTTCTGAGGCTAATCTCACCTTCCTTCCAAAATCTACCGTCGAAATTGATTCTACTACCCAAGAAAGCTACGACAAACTTTTGGAAATATTAGATGATCAAGAAGATGTGGAGGAGATTTTTGATAATTTGTAGATTTGGAAAACAATATGGATTCAAAAAAAACACTTATTATTTGCCAATCAATTCATCATGGAAATACTATGAAAGTAACGGAAGTTCTTGCAAATGAATTAGATACAGAGATTAAAAAACCTTTTGAGGTAAAAATTGAAGAGTTGAATGAGTATGATTTGATTGGTTTTGGCTCGGGGATATATGATGATATGCACCACACTAGTCTTCTTGAATTAGTGGACAAGTTGCCTGAAGGCGCTGGCAAAAAAACTTTTATCTTTTCAACTAGTGGAGTGCCTGTTTCGATTTTAGGCGATAAATTTCTACAAAACTATCTAGCAAAAGCTCACTCCGCACTTAGAAATAAATTAGAATCCAAAGATTGCAAAATACTAGGAGATTTTATCTGCCCCGGTTTTAATACCAATGTTTTTCTGAAATATTTTGGCGGACTAAATAAAAACCGCCCCAATCAAAAAGACTTTGAAAATGCAAAAGAATTTGCTTTGAGAATAAAAGGAGAATTTTTAGGTTTATAGTTTCTTGCTTTTTATCCTCACCAATTCATCTTTGAGCATCATTAGAGTTTCTTGTTTTAGCATTTTTCGAATCATTTGAAAATTGTCATTTGACAAAAGCATATTCAAATCTTGATCAATAAATTCATCCGTCACTTTTTCCTTGGTAAAATCAATAAGCTCTTGGAAAAAATTCTCTACTGACTTTCCAGTTCTTTCAACGAGCACTTCTTCTCTGTATCTCAACCCATTTTCAAAAAACTGATGGATGTCATACACATCTCGACCAGCAATGAATTTTTTTTGTTTGTATCGTCCGATAAGTGCTACTAATTTATTGGCAAACATCGTCTCTGGAGTTTGGCAAGTGATAATTCGATCAATTTCCAAAAATCTTTTGGCCGAATATTCGTTTTCCGGACTAACCGAATCCAGTGAAAAAGAAACATCAATCTTGAGTGTGCTTCGTTCATTAATTTTTGCCGGATATCCCAAAAAATATTGCGGAACGCGCTGGCTTCGATCTTTGATTTTGAGTTTAAGTTTGCGAAAAATTTTTTCCATTATTTCTTGTGCTTGAACCAAATCACTTTTATCTCCAACCAAATCAAAATCCAAATCAACCGAAAAACGGTCAATCAAACCCAGCATAGCCGCACAGGTTCCACCTTTAAAATATAAAACGCGGGCTAAATAAGGATCGTCATAGAAATTAGAAAGAACTCGATAGAGCCAATCCTTATGAACCGCGTCTTTAGGTGTGGGAAGTTGCATATGTTTGTTTTTTAAAATTAATTATATTGATTAGGTGTGAGCGGATAACCCACCACTTTTTGAATGCGTTTTACTTCTCTCCAATTAATTGGAGCATCAAAATATTTCAGAGGATTATAATAGAGCAAATCAGCCACTGCTCGCTCTGGCGAAGCCCAGCGCACCCCATCTCGTTCTGTTATCCCAATAGATTGAAAAAGATAGTCCCTTGCCATTTTTCGGCAAACATAATCTTGCCCCGCCAATGAAAATCGACGAGAAATTGAACTAATCAAGGAAATAGCCATTGGCCTTTGAGAAATTATTCCAGCAATAAACAGAACTGTTTCTGTGCTGACATAAGTATAATTATGCATCGCTTTTATTCCTAGAAAAAATGGGTCTATTTGCTCTGCCGGTTTCAACGCGTACATTCCTTTCCAAATTCGATATAGAATTTTTTGTTTAGTATAGCGTTTAATAGTCGTATAGAGCGTATTTTTGTCCGAAATTTGCCATAATGAGGCCAAATCGCTGTCATGAAAAACCATCTCGCCTAAAGAGGCCAGTTTCGCAAAGCGATCCAAAGTCTTAGATCTGCCAGTTTTTATTGTTTTTCTATCTGTACTCATATGTACAGTATAGCAAACTAGAGATATTTAGTCAATGGAAAGATTTCTTATAACTTGCACTTTTTCTTCACATATATTCTTATATACTCACATAGACAAAAATGTGACATAAAAAAATCGGCGAAGGCAAAGCGATGAGACATGAAGTTGTTTTGTGATTTAGAGAATTTATGTTATATTAATATCATAAATTAACAATACTCCCACTATACTAAAAGTTCATATATAAAAGAGTTAAGAAATAAACCTTAAATAAATGCTAGGTCTTAGTACTAATCAACAATTTTATGGAAAATACATTACAGCAGTTTCTAAAAAATAATGAGAAGATAATTGGCACAATAGCATCTGCTCTAGCAATAATAATGTTTGCTTCGTTAGTTGAAATATTTATTTCAAACATCAGAGGCAACAGCCACATTTTTATTCAGCCAATTGCCACAGCACTTAATTGTTTCTTTTGGAGTCTGTATGCTTATGGAAGAAAAGACTGGTATCTCCTTGTGCCAAATATGCTAGGGTGTATTTTAGGTATAATTACTGGAGTAGTCGCATTTATTTAAAATTTACATCCGATAAAGTGGCATAATTGGTTCAGAAATTTGTTTACTCCGAAATATTATTACATCCTATGCATTATTAATAACCCTCTCGGGTTATTTTTTTATCTCTAGAAAAATTTATTGCTCTTCAAAAAACTTTCCTTTTGAGCTATAATATAGTTATGAAAAAGAAAGTTGAAACTTTTAAAGAAAATCTGCGAGTTTTAGGGATAGATCCCGGTACGGCCACCACTGGTTGGGCAGTATTAGAAGAAAAAAGTGGCGAGATGAAACCGTTGGCGTATGGCCATATTAGCACTAGTCCTGAAAAATCCGATGAGGCAAGAATTTTTGAAATATCTCGTGATTTGAAAAATATAATTGAAAAATATCAACCAACTGAGGCGGGCGTAGAAGAGATTTTCTTCTTTAAAAATCAAAAAACGGTAATCACTGTCGCCCAAGCGAGAGGGGCAATTCTCTTGACTTTATGCCAAAATAATGTTAGAGTAGCTAGCTACACTCCCCTCCAAGTTAAACAGGCGATCACAGGCTATGGACGAGCGGACAAAAAACAAATGCAGGCAATGACTAAAAATATTTTGAAT
>DCUU01000035.1 GCA_002328565.1 Candidatus Moranbacteria bacterium UBA2206 | reverse complement strand
ATTTTAGCATATTAGCAAATTTTTAGAAACCTTTATATGATTTTAACTACTCATGCTCTTGTTGGAGCAGCTATTGGAAAAAATATCGAAAATCCTTATTTGGTGATTCTACTCTCTCTGATAGTCCATTTTTTCTTGGACAGTTTTCGTCATGGAGAATATTTTGATTCTAGGGTTGCCACGATTAAAGACACTGCCTGGAAAATTTTGTTGGATTTATCCACCGCCGGAATAGTACTCTTATTTTTTGCTCTTTCTACCCATCCTAATTTTTCCACTGCCAGGAATATACTACTAGGCACATTTTTTTCAATGCTTCCAGATTTTTTCACTGTGCTTTTTTGGAAATTCCATTGGAAAATTTTAGCAGAAATCAAGAAATTTCACTCTTTTTGTCATCGCTATTCCAGATTTCCAAAGTTTTCGCCCGAGCGTCAATGGACTTTGCGAAATGCCCTGAATGATATCCTATTCTCAACTTTAGCTATAATTTTTCTTTTTTTATAAAATAAAAACAGACTTGACTTGAAATCTGTTTTTTTATAGAAGCTTCCATAGAGGCCTCTAAATTATTTTTCCATCAAATCAGAAACGACTAAACTAACAGCAGTAGCCGCCGGCACAGAAATGATTGCTCCAAGCACACCTGCCAATTTAAAACCAATAAGAATGGCCACAATTGTCACTACAGGATTAAGTCCGACCGCTTTTTTCATAGTGAGTGGGATAACTACATGACTCTCGAATTGTTGTGCGATAAGATACACAACAAAAGTCATCATTCCCACTGTTGGAGAAACCAAAAATCCCAAAATTATTCCCGGGACTGCAGAAATTATCGGTCCAACATATGGCACAACTTCCAAGATTGCCGCAAAAATTGCCAAAAGCAATGGATATGGCACGCCAACCAAATATAGCCCGACAAAATCTAGAACAAAAATTACCAGCATCAAAAAAAGCTGTCCGAGCATCCATTTACCAATCTTGCCCTCAATTCTGTCAGTAAGGCTGGCTGCATATCCCTTATTTCTCTCTGGCATAATGGAAATGATAAATTTTTTGATTCCACGCTCTTCCATTACCATATAAAAAGCCATTGAAAAAACTACTACTATCGAAAGTAAACCGGAAAAAACTCCCAGAGTTTTAGAGAAAATATTTTTTGAAATATTAGCAAAACTGCTTTCAATATTATTAGCCAGACCTTGAATGATTCTATCGATACCGGAATTTTGCGAAGAATTAATGACGCTCCCAAAATCTCCAAAATATTGCGAAGAATTTTTTGAAAAATCATTAAATTGGCTAACAATTGACGGCACCATAAAAGATACAATGAGAGCCAAAATTGAAAACAAAAATACATAAATGAGCATTGCTCCCGCCGAACGCGGAATTTTTTTCCTTTGAAGCCAGTCCACCCCCGGATCAATTGAAGCCGCGATAATCACCGCGATAAAAACCAAGATTATAATATCCCGCACTAAAAACAAAAACCACAATCCCACAAGAATTACTATGGTTTTAAGCACTATGCTAGTTGAAATTTCTACTTTTTTTGGTTGTGTATCCATATGTAAGTAATTATAAGGAATTTAAAATTTTGAGAAATTACTGTTTGACCCGCCTCGCCGGCGAGGCGGGGAATTCAAAAATTCTCTAAAATTTTCCTATGACCGCCGTTGATTGAGGGAAAATTTTAGTAAGAATTTTTAGAATTCGAGTTCAATTTCGAAAAAATTTAAAATTCATCTAATTATATAATTTTCAATTCTTTCTTTAAATTTGCACTATTTTTGTGCGGTCCAATAACTGCCAAATTAAGACTTTTTTTCTTAAATACATCTTTCGCTACCCTTAGTATATCATCTACACTCACCTTATCAATAAGCTTGAATTTTTCTTCCAGCGTGGTAATTTTTCCATTCGAAACTTCTTGATCAACAAAAAACANNACAAAATCCTTGGCTTTTTGCAATTCTTTTTCACTCACTTTTTCTTGCGTGATTTTTTTATATTCGAAAAGTATAACTCGAACTGTTTCTTCTAAATTTTTGTGCTCCACTCCCGCACTAGTTGAAACATAGCCAACGTCTTCATAAGTTTCAATTCCTGTTCGCACATAATAGGCTAAACCTCTTTTTTCCCGCACTTCAATGAAAAGTCGACTAGACATTCCCCCACCCAAAATAATTGACATTAAAGCTAAAGCGTAACGATCTTTGTGATTTCTTTTGTAGGCGCGTACTCCCAAAACCAAATGAGTCTGGTCGGTTTTTTTGAATTTAATTTTTACTTCCGGTTTTTCTTGCTTTTCCAAAACCTCGGAAATTTTTGTCTTTTTTCCTTTCGGCATTTTGGAAAAATATTTTTCAATTTCTTTGGTTATCTTTTTCTCATCAAAATTTCCGGCTACTGCCACAACCGTATCATTAGCTACGTAAAACTTTTTCATATAATTCAAAAAGTCTTGACGCCTAAATGAACTCACGGTTTTTTTGCTTCCTGCAATTTCTCGTCCTAAACTATTTTTCGAATAAAGCATTTCCTCAAAAACTTCTTCCACTTTTCTCATCGGCAAATCTTCATACATATTTATCTCTTGGATAATCGTGCCTTTTTCTTTTTTAATTTCTTCTTCTTCCATTTTAGAATTAAGATACATATCACTTAGTACATCCATTGCCGTTTCAATATGCTTAGCGTCAACCTTCACGTAATACATTGTTTTGTCTTTAGCGGTAAAAGCATTGAATTCTCCTCCAATTGATTCTAACTCTTCTGAAATCACTAAAGCTTTTGGCCTTTTTTGTGTTCCCTTAAAAAACATATGTTCGATAAAATGCGAAAGACCGGCTTCTTTCTCACTTTCATAGCGCGACCCCACCCCAATCATCACCATCACTGTCACCGTTTGAGTTTCCCGCATTGGAACCGTGATTATCTTGAGGCCATTTTTAAGAGTGGTTTTTTTGAATTGCATAAAAATTGATCCATGTCCTTGAAATTATTTTTTGATTTTTGTTGAGCTGAATAGCGCAAAAATAAAAAAATAATTTCAAGGACTTCTTTAGTTAAAATCTATTTTATATTTCGTTTTATTCTAATTAATCCGCTATATGGAATTATTTCAAGTCCCTTTTTTTCCAATTCATCCAAAATAATATTCATTCCAAGAGAATCACTAGAGATATGCCCGGCCACTACTACATTGATATTAGCTTTTTCGGCTTCTTTTTTGTGATCCTCACTCAGATGCATGGCAATTATTGTTCCAATACCAACATTAGCCATAACTTGATAAATTTCCTTGGAGCCTTCTGTCCCACCGGTAAATTCACTGACTACAATTTTTCCCGCCCGATTATTCGGAGTGCCGGAAAAAAGCATCGGCCCCGCCCCTTGTCTTTTTGCTTCTTGATACTCAGGAATTTTCATAAAAATTTCCAAAATGTCACTCACGTAACGTGGATTATTTTTTTCAATAAGTTTAGTAAGATACATTGCCCCACAATTATCCCCAGGGGTATGAATATTCATCAAATTTATTTTCAAAAGTCTAGCTGCGTCCACTGTCACATAATGATTGGCTGGATTTATCCCGCGCGCCACCTCAGAAATTCTTTTGTGTAATAATTTTTCGGCAATATTAACTGGGATGCCAAATTTTTCCAAAAAATCAATTTGATAATTCATCACATCATCTAGCCCTGTCAAAGCCAACCCGATTGGATGATGATTGATAACCAAATCCACACCCAACTCCTTGGCTAAAAGCAAGCCTCCCATTGAAATGTCAATCCCCACTAAGGCTTTTTTGATTTTTTTCACCCCATTATCATTATGGATTCTGGTGTCAGAATAGGGATTGGTCAATTTTTCTTTGTCAAAATAGTCCTTTTCCTCTTTGGGCATTTTTTCGTATAGTTCTTTTTGACGCTTCAAATAAACTCCTATCTCTTTTTCACTTCGAAAATCATTTTTTATCCCTATTTTAACCGCCTCATCAAATATTTCTTGAATTTTCATAAATTTTAAGTTATGTTGCTTATAATTCGAGTCTACCACGCCTAGCGGTATTTTTCAAGAAAATAATATTCTTAAAGAATAAAAAAGGCTTCCTTAAGCCTTTTTAACCCCTCCTCAACTTTATCCATAAACTTTTATCCCCTATTTCATGCTTCATGTTTCATGCTTCATGTTTCATGTTTTAATTCCCAATCTTCTTCACCCACCCAAAGGTAGATTCAAAGTTTTGGATGATGAGGTCAAGAACTGATTGTTGTTTAGTCGGAGTGAGTAAGGAATAGTTTTCTGAGACTGAGACATTACCGTGTTTGTCAAAGGAAGCAGTTCGGAATTGATAGACACTAGCTGGTTTGAGGTCAGTGAGGACAAAGAGATGGTTTTTGGTGAGATCAGATTTTTTAACTAGTTGCCAGTTATCTACCTTAGTAGTGTTAGGATCTTTGAGTTTGTCAATTAGAGAGTAGTCTTTTTCTACGCCTTGGCGGTAAGCGAGGATAGAATTAGTGTCTTTGTCGGTGTTCCAGCTGATGATAGTTTGGATTTGAGCTTCTTTGCCAGGGAAGACGGTAGTGTCGGATTTGACGTTTTGAATGGTGGGAGGGTTGAGGTCTTCCTCAGTGGTGAAACTCTGCTCTTCACTACTAGATTCATTGTTGAAAGAGTCTTTGGAGGAGACTTTGAAGGTATATTTGGTACCAGGGAAAAGGTTAGTGATTTGGTAGCTGTGGTCAGTTACAGCTTCAAGTTTAC
>DCUU01000056.1 GCA_002328565.1 Candidatus Moranbacteria bacterium UBA2206 | reverse complement strand
GACTAAATATCCAAGAGTTTTGTGTGAAGTTTAATGATGCGACCAAGGACAAGATGGGTGACATTATCCCAGCCGAGATTACAGTTTTTGAAGACCGAACGTTTAGCTTTATTCTCAAAACTCCCCCAGCTTCTGATCTTTTGCGAAAAGCTGCTGGCATTGAAAAAGGCGCAGGTAATCCTTTGAAGGATAAGGTTGGAACAATTTCAAAAGACAAACTTCGAGAAATTGCCGAAAAAAAGATGCCTGATCTAAATGCAAATGACATCGAAGGTGCAATGAAAATTATCGCCGGCACAGCTAGATCAATGGGGATAAAGATTGAAGAATAATTTATTTAATTTTGTGGGAGATTTTTTAAAATCGCTATCACCACGCAAACATTATGATTCACGGAAAAAAATATCGCGCAGTAGCGGAAAAAATTGATAAGAATAAAATTTATTCGCTAGAAGAAGCGGTCAAATTAATGAAAGAAAATAAACTCGCTAAGTTTGACGAATCAGTAGAGGTGCATATCAAAACTAATATTGATCCAAAAAAAGGTGACCAACAAATTCGAGGAATAGTAGATCTTCCACACGGAACAGGCAAAAGCAAACTAATCGCAGTTATTACCTCAACTCATGCCAAGGATGCTAAGGAAGCGGGCGCAGACGTTGTGGGTGGAGAAGAGTTGATTGAAAAGATAAAATCCGGCAAAGCTTTTTCCGGCAAAGACAAATTCGATATCTTGATTGCTACTCCGGAAATGATGCCAAAATTGGCGCCTGTGGCTAAAATTCTTGGACCAAAGGGCCTTATGCCAAACCCAAAAACTGAAACTGTGACCACTAAAATCAAAGAAACAGTGGCCGCACTCAAAAAAGGTAAAGCTGCTTTCAAAAATGATGATGGTGGAAATGTCCATCAAATTGTGGGAAAAATTTCTTTTGAAGATGCAAAACTAAGCGAAAATATCAAAACCTTTGTTAGCAGTCTTGAAAAATCTAAACCATCAGGCCTAAAAGGAAAACTTATTTCCGGAATGAATATCTGTTCGACAATGGGCGTGGGGATTCGAATTAGCTTATAGTTCGTAGCTTATAGATTATAGAAGAAAAAAGCGTGAAAACGCTTTTTTTCTATTGACGAAGCGGCATTTTTTTGCTAGAATTAGTAGGTGTTTTAAAAGGTTAAAATATTTTTATGACTAAGATAGTTTTAGGTTTGATCGGCGAAAAAGGTGCGGGTAAAGGCACTGTTTCGGATTATTTAATTGAAAAGTATGGCGCTATTCACTATGGCACTTCCAAAATTCTTCGAAGAACGTTGGAAGATATTCACGTTGGAGTAACGCGCGATAATTTAGCTAAACTAGCCTTGGTGCTTAAAGAGGGTTATGGACCCTCAATTATTATTGATTCTCTGATAACGGACATGGAAAAAAACGGATCGGATGTTATCATTGCCGATGGAATTAGAATGCATGGTGACGTTGAACCTTTTGTGAAAAAATACGGCAAGAATTTTTATCTAGTATATGTTTATGCCGATTTGAAACTTAGATACGAGCGAACAAAATTGAGAAAACAAAATGATGGAGAAGGCGAGGCAACTTTTGAAGAATTTCTAGAAGAAGAAGGCAAGCTCACGGAAGTTTCTATTCACGAAATTGGACGCAAGGCGGAATTTAAGTTTAACAATAACGGTACAGCCGAAGAACTCAAGGCGCAGGTGGATAAAATGATGGCTAAAATCGCGAATGGACACAAATAAACCACAAATAGCACGAATAAAACAAGCAAATAATGCCCTTAAAACGCCCTAAATAGGCGTTTTTAATTTGAAAAAAAATTATTTTTGACCAAAGAAGGGAAAGATAGTAAAATAGAGAGGTAAAATATAATTTCAGGGGAACTTAATTTATATGGAAAGTGAGGAAAACAAAAATTATATTCGTCCATCTTGGGATGAATATTTTTTAAATTTAGTGGAGCTAGTGGGTACTCGAGGAACTTGTGATCGAGGACGATCTGGTTGTGTAATTGTGAAAGATAAAAGAATCCTTTCAACTGGTTATGTCGGATCACCTATTGGAACAAAACACTGCGATGAAATTGGGCATGAGATGCATACTGTGCAACACGAGGATGGACACGAATCAAAACATTGCATAAGAACAGCTCATGCTGAGCAAAATGCCATAGTAAATGCGGCTCGTTTTGGAATGGCACTTGAAGGCGCGACTTTATATTGTCATATGACACCCTGCTATGCTTGTGCAAAAATGGTTATTAATGCTGGAATAAAAAGAGTGGTTTGCAATAAGGATTACCATGCTGGCGGAAGAAGCAAGGAAATTTTCAAAGAAGCTGGAATTTCTTATGACTTAATTAGCACGGAAATGCAGACTTATAAGGATATGTAAAAATAAAAAAATTAATCTTATGTCAAAAATAATTTTGGGATTAGCCGGAGAAATTGCTAGTGGCAAAGGAACAACGGCAAAGTATATTTGTGAAAAGCATGGTGGAAATTCGCATCGTTTTTCAACAGCTCTGCGGGATGTGGCAGCGCGAATGTACCTTGAAGAAAGCCGAGAAAATTTACAAAAAATTTCTACAATTTTTCGTGAAAATTTTTTTGACGATATCTTATCTGCGGTAATTGCCAAGGACGTTTTAAATGATGAACATAAAATAATTGCCATTGATGGAGTGCGAAGAATGGCGGATATTAGTTATCTTCAGAAAATACCAGGATTTAAGTTGGTTTATATCGAGGCAGAAATGAAAAAAAGATATGAAAGAATAATTGGGCGAGGAGAAAATACTGATGACAAAACAAAAACATTTGAAGAATTTCAAAAAGATCATGAGCGTGAAGCAGAGAGACAAATTAAGGATTTGAAAAATCAGGCCGAATACGTCATTGATAATAATGGAAGTTTGGATGAATTATATAAACAAATTGACGAAATAATAAAAAAATAATTTTATATTATGAATAAATTAGAAAAGCATGCTATTGAAAATTTATCACAAGGTGGTTTTGTTCTGGCTCTTAATAATGAAGCAAAAATTGACGGACAAGCAGAGGCAATGCTTCAGGCTCTTCATTCTCGCTCAACTGGAGGAATAATGGAACATCTAAAAATGCTTGAAGAAAAAGGAGCGGAGAATTTTATGGAAAAATTTTATGTCGGTTATGGACATAAATCCATTGGAGATTGTGGCAGTGCAACAATTTTTGTAGAAGGTGTTTCAATGCTAGCTGCTAAGGCAATTCAAGATTGGAGACTTTATTCTGGACAAGAAGCTTCAACGCGCTATGTTGATTTTTCTCAGCAAAAATTTATAGATCCGACAAACACAAAAGAAGGAGAGGAAATTTTGGAGAGCTGGAGAAAGTTTTATCTTGAAGCTCAGAAACCTCTTCGGGAACACTTAAAAAAACAAAATCCAAAAAAAGACAATGAAAAACAAGAAATTTATGATAAGGCAATAAAAGCTAGAGCTTTTGATATTACTCGTTCATTTTTACCAGCTGGAGCAACGACTAATGTTGCTTGGAGAATGAATTTTCGCCAATTTGCTGACGAAATGATGCTTCTTAGACATCATCCACTTGAGGAGGTGCGAGATATTGCAGAAAAAACAGAAAAAGTTTTACAAAAAACCTATCCTAGTTCATTCGGACATGAAAGATTTCCAGATACGGAAGAATATAATAGAAAATGGATGCAAGAAAAATATTATTATGAAAATAATAATGCCAATGATTTTGAATTGGTTTATGATAATGTTGACAGAAAAATCCTTTCTAATTATAAAGATATTTTAGCGAGTCGTCCGATGAAGACAGAACTTCCAATGGCCATAGGTGAATGTGGCGTTGTTGCGTATGAAATTCTTTTAGACTTTGGATCATTTCGTGATTTGCAAAGGCATCGAGCAATCGTTCAAAGGATGCCTCTTTTGGTTAGAAAGCATGGATTTAATGAGTGGTATTTAAATTCTTTGCCGGAAGAGCTAAGAGAAAAAACGAATAAATTTATAAAAACTCAAGAAGAAAAAATAGAGAAACTTAAAATAAGAAAAGAAGACGAACAATATTTTACCGCGATGGGTTATCTTGTGCCATGCCGTTTTTCAGGTGATTTAAAAGCTCTTGTTTATTTGGCAGAATTACGATCAACTAGATTTGTGCATCCAACTTTAGTGGCGCAGATGCTCAAAATGATTAAAAGCATGAAAGAGCTATTTGAAAAAGATGGTTTAATTTTGCATTTAGATGAAGAGCCTAATAGATTTGATATAAAAAGAGGAGAGCAAGATATTGTTGAAAAATAAAATTATGAAAAAAGGAAAATTTATTGTTATTGATGGTACGGATGGAAGTGGGAAAGGTACTCAGACCAATCTTTTAATTAAGAGATTAAAAAAAGAGGGGCATGATGTCAAAATGGCAGATTTTCCTCAATATGGAAAAAAATCGGCTGGTATGGTCGAAGAATATTTGAATGGAAAATTTGGAACAGCAGACGAAGTAGGGCCATACAGAGCATCAATTTTTTATGCTTGTGATCGATATGATGCAAATTTTAAAATTAAAAAATGGTTAGATGATGGAAAAATAGTTATTTCCAATAGATATGTTACGGCAAATATGGGACATCAGGGTGGAAAAATAAAAGATAAAAATAAAAGAAGGGACTATTTTAAGTGGTTGTATGATATTGAATTTAGAATTTTTAATATTCCCAAGCCTGATTTAAACATAATTTTACATGTTGACGCCGCAATCGCCCAAAAACTAGTAGATCAAAAAGAAAAAAGAGCTTATATTGAAAAAGGGAAAAGAGACATTCATGAAAAGGATTTGAAGCACTTGCGAAATGCAGAGATGGTTTATTTAGAAATTACCAAAATATTCAAAGATTTTTGTCTTATTGAGTGTGTTGAAAATGGATTGATCATGACTAAATCAGAGATTGCGGATCTATTATGGAAAAAGGTTAAAAAAGTTATTAAATAAAAGTAGCTATGAAAATTCAGATAAAAAAAATAATTCCAGATGCAATTATGCCAAAATTTTCTCAAGATGGTGATGCGGCTATGGATTTGTTTTCTTCTGAGGATGTTGTTTTAGTTCCTGGACAAAGGATTTCTTGTAAGACCGGCATCGCTATAAAAATTACCGAAGGATACGCGGGATTAATTTGGGATAAAAGTGGGCCGTCTCATAAATTTGGAATAAAAACATTGGGCGGAGTTTTTGATAGTAATTATATCGGAGAATATTTAATTGGTCTTATAAATTTAAGCCAAGAAAATTTTGAAATAAAAAAAGGCCAAAAAATTGCTCAAGTTATTTTTCAAAAAATTGAAACTCCGGAAATTGAAGAGGTCTATGAATTGTCGGAAACAAATAGAGGAGAAGGCGGATTTGGAAGCACTGGAATATTTTAATTAATAATATATTATTTAAATTTATGAAAAAATACACTCCCGTAATCGGCATGGAAATCCATGTGGAACTTAAAACTAAATCAAAAATGTTTTGCCAGTGCAAGAATGGTTTGGGGCTTGAAAAAACCCCGAATATTGACATTTGTCCTGTTTGCACAGCGCAACCAGGAACATTGCCGGTGCCAAATATCCAAGCGATTGAATTTGTTCAGTTAGCTGGCTTGGCGTTGGGTTGCAATTTGCGTCAAATTTCAAAGTTTGATCGCAAAAACTATTTTTATCCGGATATTCCAAAAGGCTATCAAATTTCCCAATACGATCAACCATTTTGTGAGAAAGGAAAATTAGACATTCAAATAACCAAGAAACAAGAAACAATAACCAAGCGCATAGGAATCACTCGCATTCATCTCGAAGAGGACACAGGCAAGCTCATTCACCCAAAAGGCGTGGAATATACTCTGGTGGATTTCAATCGCGCTGGAGTGCCGCTGATGGAGCTAGTGACGGAACCGGACATTGAAACGGGCGAAGAAGCACGAATCTTTTGCCAAAAACTTCAGCAGATTTGTCGCTATTTGGAAATTTCTGATGCAGACATGGAAAAAGGTAATATGCGTTGCGAAGCTAATATTTCACTTTATAAAGAAGGCGAGGAAAAACTTTCTGGCACTAAAGTTGAAGTGAAGAATATTAATAGTTTTAAATTCGTGGAAAAAGCCATTAATTTTGAAATTGAACGACAAACAGAAATGCTGGATAAGGGAGAGAAGATTGTTCAGGAAACTCGCGGATGGGATGCGAACAAGGGCGAGACAGTAACGCAGCGAAAAAAAGAATCCGCGCATGACTATCGTTATTTTCCTGAACCGGATATTCCACCATTTAGTTTTAATGAAAGCTATGTGGAAAATATCAAAAGAAAATTGCCGGAATTACCTGATCAAAAATTTGAAAGATTCAAAAAAGAATATAATTTGCCAATTGCTGACGTGGAAATTATAACTTCTGAAAAAGAATTGGCGGAGTATTTTGAAAATGTGGTGAGTGAAATCAGGGAAAAAATCAGTTGCAAAGAATATGAATGCCAAGAAGAAAGAGCGATTAAATTGGCTGCCAACTATATGATTGGCGAACTTCGCAGGCACATGGGGGAACATGAGCATGATTTAGCTGAGATAAAAATCACGCCAGAAAATTACGCCGAGTTTATTTGTATTTTGTCTTGTGGGAAGATAAATTCTAGTGCGGCACAAACAGTACTTGCCGAGATGTACAAAGCAGGTGGCGATCCATCGCAAATCATTGAAGAAAAAAACTTGGCGCAAATGGATAATTCAGACGAGCTAGAAAAAATAGTCGAGGAAGTTTTGGCCAAGAATGAGAAATCAGTGGTTGATTTCAAGGCTGGGAAAGAAAATGCGTTGAAGTTTCTGCTCGGGCAAACTATGGCCATGACTAAAGGCAAAGCTAACCCGCAAATAGTCCAGGAAATTGTCAAAAACAAGCTGAAATAGTTGCTCTTGCCAGAATTAGGAGAAAGGAGTATATTTATATTTAGATATGAAAAATAAGTATAAAAAACCAAACAGACAAAGACCAAAAAAGTTTTTTATATTTTTTATAGACAATGTGAAATCCACCAATTGGGTGGATTTTTTTTACGTTCTTTTTTAAAAGGAGGGAGATTATGGATAGTGATGTAATTGAGGTTTCTTACGATATTTTATCGGAAGAAAAAGAATCTTGTAGAATGTGTAGTGGTTTTGATGAAATCGCTGGGTACAATGGTTCAGGTTGGCCAATCTGTAGAAGATGCGCAGAATTTCACAATATACCGCTTCAGCCCTACCTACCCAATAAATAATCCTTCCGAAAAACACAAGGGTCCTCAAGAAATCTTTCTTGGGGACTCTTATTAAATTAAAAACTTCTTTACTTCTTTTTCTATATCTTTGTATTCAGGTAGCCAAATTACTCTTTTATCTTTTTTAAACCAAGTCATTTGGCGTTTGGCGTAGTTTTTTTCGGCGAGGTAAACTTGTTCAAAAAGCTCTTCTTTTGATTCTATTTCACCTTTCAAATATTTTGGAATAAGCGAGTATCCAAGCCCAAAGCTTTCCAATTTTTTCCAACTAATTTTATCTTTAAAGTGGAGTTTTTTGACTTCCTTAATCATGCCTGCAGAAAATCTTTTTTGCAGTCTTAGCTTAATTCTTTCATCAAGTTTTTCTTTGGAAATTTTTATTCCAATCTGAACAAATTTGTATCTTGTATCTTGTATCTTGTATCTTGTATCTGGCACCTTGCCGATACTTTTACAAATTTCAATGGCGCGAATTAGGCGAGCGGGATTTCTGGCGTCAATGTTTTTGGCGCGCTTGGGGTCTAGTTTTTGCAGTGTCCTAAATAATTCTTCAGTCGATTTTTTGCCTAGCTTTTCTCGCAACTTCCAGTCGGGTGCGACTTCTGGATAGACAACATTATCAACCAAAGCTTTTATCCAAAAGCCAGTACCACCACAAATAATTGGGAGTTTCCCACGCGCTAAAATATCTTTGATTATTTTGTCAGCATACTTTTTAAACTTGGCTGCATTGTATTCAGTCTTTGGACTTACTATATCAATGCCATAATGTTTAGCTAATTTTTGTTCAGACTTGGTTATTTTTCCAGTACCAACATCCATGCCACGATAAATTTGGCGACTGTCCGCGCTGATTATTTCTCCGTTGAATTTTTGGGCCAACGCAATCGCCACCTCTGATTTGCCAGAAGAAGTGGGCCCAAGAATAACAATTATTTTATCCATAAAATTAAGAGTATACTACATCCTAGCAAAAGCAAATGAATTTGCCAATATCTGGCGGTCTTGTTAGAATTTAGTCTATGAAGAGTCAATACTTGAAAATAGTCGGAAAAGTTGTGAGTGGGCGAAAAGAAGGCCGTAAATTAGGCTTTCCTACGGCCAATTTGAATTTTAACGGAAAAATTGAGGGAGGGGTTTATGTGGGAAAAGTTGGATTTGATGGTAAAAAATACAAAGCCGCCATTGTTTATTTTCCTGAAAAACATCTTTTAGAGGTGCATATCCTAGGTTTTTCTGGTAATTTATACGACAAGGAAATAGAGGTGGAAATTGGCGAAAAAATTAGAGAGATTATAAAATTTAAAAATAGCAAAGAACTAATAAATCAAATCAAAAAAGATTTGGAAATAATAAGAAAAAAATAACTATGTTTACGGGAATAATCAAAAAATTATCGGCAGTAGAAAAAGTTTCCAAGAAAAACGAAAGTTTGTTTGTGGAAATTGTCCGACCTAAAGGCTGGAAGATTTGGGAAGGGGAGAGCATTTCCATTAATGGAATTTGTTCGACAGTTAAAAAATTTAATACAAAAACTTTTGAAGTGGAATATATGCCGGAGACTATAAAAAAAACCACCGCTGGCGTTTGGAAAAAAGGAATGGCCGTGAATTTAGAAAAAAGTTTGGCGCTCAAGGATCTTTTAGATGGACACATAGTGCAGGGGCACATTGATACGCGAGGAAAAGTAGCCGATATCAGAAAGGACAAGGAATCAAAAATAATAAAAATACAAATTCCGCCAAAATTTATGCGTCTGGTGGCGCAGAAGGGTTCCGTTTCTATCGATGGGATAAGTCTGACTGTGGTGAACACTGGACGAGATTGGTTTTCAGTTTCTTTGGTGAGTTATACTTTGGAAAATACTAATTTAGGAAAAATAAAAATAGGCGACAGAGTGAATATTGAGACAGACGTGTTGGCGAAATATTTGGATAAACTGTTAGCAGGAAAAATTCACCCTGTTAAATAAATTTTAAATTTTTTCAAAAATTTAAAATTAAGATTTGAGTATTAATTTAAAGCTAGATCAAATTATAAATTTTAAAAAGTAAAATAATGAGTTTGCTTCTCAGTGAGAGACTCAAATCTTATTTAACAGGGTAAATGCAAAGAAAAAATAAAGCTAACGAAAAATTAATTGATGGCAGTAAATTGAAAATAGCTATAGTGGTGGCTAAGTTTAATGCGGACATTACTGAGAAAATGCTTCAGGGCGCGCTGGAAGTTTTGCGAATAAATAAGGTCAAAAAAAACAATATTGAAATTGTTTGGGTTCCGGGGGCATATGAAATTCCTTTAGCTTGTCAAAAATTAGCGCAAAAGAAAAAATATGATGGCCTGGTAGCAATCGGGTGCGTGATAAAAGGCGACACTGATCATTACTATTATATATCACAAGAAGTTTCCAGGGGGATAATGGACGTGATGCTGAAATTTTCTTTGCCAATTGGTTTTGGCGTTATAACTGTGAACAACCTGAAACAAGCTAAGGACAGGGCGAATGAAAAATGTAACAAAGGTAAAGAAGCGACTGAGGCGGTTTTGGATATGACTTACGCAGTTCCCTTCAAATCTATTGTTCGCTGAAATTACAAAAAAATGAACTAAGATTATAGATAGAAATTATTGATTATAATCCTGTCATTGTACTGGCTACATAAATAGATTTTCAGGTAAACGCGTAAGTCCTAAAATAAATTAAATAAATTTATTTCTTTTTCTTCATCAAGAGTTCGGCGATTTGGACGGCATTTAGGGCGGCGCCTTTCAAGATTTGATCGCCACTAACAAAAAATTCCAGTCCAAAATCTCCAAAAATAAGGCTTTGTCTAATTCTCCCGACATGAACAGAAAAATCAGAACTGGCAAAAAGTGGCATTGGGTAGGCATTGTTCTTTAGATCATCAACTACTTTTATCCCAGAAGTCTTTTTGAAAATCGCTCTAATTTTTTCTGGAGTGATTTTCTTTTTTGTTTCAACCACGATTGACTCGCTGTGAGCTCGCATAACTGGTACACGAACAGCCGTACAAGAAATGTCAATGTTGGGGCGGGAAAATATTTTTCTAGTTTCCCAAACTACTTTCATTTCTTCTTTGGTGTAGCCATTATCTTGAAACTTATCAATATGAGGGATAAGGTTGAAAAGAATTTGATGTTGAAATTTGTCTACTTGGAGTTTTTTCTTCTGGCAATAACTGTGTGTCTGATTTTCCAATTCTCCCATAGCTTCTTTTCCCGCGCCGGAAACTGCCTGATAGGTTGAAATGATAACTTTTTTGAGGCCGAATTTTTTCTCAATTTCCCAAAGTGGAATAGCGGCAATAGCAGTGGTGCAGTTGGGATTGGCGATGATGCCTTTGTGTTTCCGAACTTCCTTGGGATTTATTTCTGGGATAATAAGTGGCACCTGTGGGTCATAGCGAAAGCATGAGGAATTATCGATAACAACCGAGCCAAGATCAGCCGCTTTTTTGGCCCACTCCAAACTGATTTCTGAACCGGCGGCAAAAAGGGCGATTTCGGAATTTTTGAAAAGTTCATCACTGATTTTTTCCACTTTTATTTTTCCGAAATGGGTTTTGATCATTTTCCCCGCCGAGCGTGGCGAAGCCGCTAATCTCAAAGTAGAAACTTTCAAATGTTTTTTTTCAAGACAATGTATCATTTCTCTTCCGACGATGCCCGTAGCACCGATGATTGCAAAACGCATAATATTTTATTTAAGACTTATGCTTTTACTTGTGTCAAGATATGCTTGTCGTGAAAGTAATTATAAAATTTAACAATTCGCCAGTAATCAAGAATTATCTACGCAATGTATTTTTCTGGCGACTGCGTTAATATCTTTTCCACAACCAAATGCTTAAGTCCTAGTATTAAAAAAATTCTTTATAAATAGCGCGGATAACTAATTTTTCATCTTTCTTGTCAACGACGAGCGTGATGTTTCGAGGGGAGGCGCCTTGGGAAACCATTTTGATGGAATGGTTTTTCACTGCACCAAAAAGTCGAGAAAGAATATTTTTTCTTTGGCTGATGCCTTCGCCAACAAGAGAAATAATAGTTTTATTATATAGAATTTCAGTGAGGGCATATTTTTCTAGATCTTTTATGAGAAGTGTCGATGGTTCGCATTCGGTTGTGACGGAAATGCTAGATTCAGAAGTGCTCACAACGTCGATGACGACATCATGTTTCAAAAAGATGGAAAATATTTCTGCCATAAATCCAGAAGTTCCAAGCATCTCAGTCGAATAGAGATTGATTATATAGGATCCATTTTTACTGGAAACTGATTTGATGTTTTTTTGCGATTCTCCAGTGATAAGTGTTCCGCGATATTTGTGATTGAAAGTGTTGACTACTCGAGCGGGAATTTCTTTGACCACGACTGGTTCGATAGTTTTTGGGTGAAGAACTTTGGCGCCAAAATAGGCGAGCTCAGCGGCTTCGCGATAATTTATTTTTGGAATCACTTTCGCCTGAGGAATTATTTTTGGATTGGCAGTGAGAATTCCGTCCACGTCAGTCCAAATTTCCAGTTCAGTGGCATTTAGCACATTAGCCAAAATAGCCGCTGTGTAATCAGACCCTCCTCGAGAAAAAGTTGTGTATTCTCCGTGCGCAGTGGAGCCGATAAAGCCGGTGATGACGATTTTGTCAAAGTCATTTAATTTTGGTAGTAAATTTTTCTTTATAGCTTTGATCGTTTCTTTCATGTCTAGCTTGGCTGAGCTGAAAGAGTTGTCGGTTTTTATAAGTTTTCGAGAATTAATGCGGATAGCTTTGGATTTTTTTTCCAAAAAACTTTCAATTATTTTTGAACTCAATCTTTCACCGAAAGATAAAATGTAGTCACGGCTACGGGGCGTGAGTTCTCCAATGGATTCTATGCCGTTAAGAAAAGCTTCTAATTCTTCAAAATATTCAGACAGATCAAGTTTAATTCCGAGTTCTTTGATTAATTTCAAATGCTTCTTTTTGATAATTTCCAATGTGATTTCCCAATCTCCTTTTTGTTTGGCTTCGGCGCCGGCTTTGATCAAAAGATCAGTAGTTCCGGAAACGGCAGAAACAACGATTATTTTTCGTTCTTCTTTTTCCAAGACAATTTCGCGAAGTTTTTGAATAGCTTCGGGGCTTCCCACAGAGGTACCGCCAAATTTTGAAACAATGATATTCATAAAAATAATATAGGGCAATTATGACTTTATGTAAAGAGAAGCCCCGCCTCTTCGGCGGACAAGCCTACATCTTCGGCAGGCAGGCTTCCAAATTCCAAATATTAGCTTTAGTTATTTTTACCTTTACAAATTTTCCAACTAAATTTTTCTGTGTAGAAATCAGCTTCACATTTTTCAATGAGTGAGTTCGGCCGAAATAATTGGCGCCATCTTTTTTGTCAATGAGAACCTCCAAAATTTTTCCAAGATATTTTTGATTATTTCCAAGAGCAGTTTCCTTTAGGATTTCATTGAGAAAAAATTCCCGTTTCTTTTTTTCGATTTTGGAAACATTATCTTTCATTTTAAAAGCAACAGTTCCTGGGCGGGGAGAGAATTGGCCAAAATAGACAAGATCATAGCCGACTTTTTTCATGACGCGCGCCGACTCAAAAAATTGTTTTTTTGTTTCTCCGGGAAAACCGACAATTATGTCAGTAGTGATGGAATATAGTTTATCGGGTTTATATTTGGCAAAAGCTGATTTTATTTTTTTCACTAAACTCAAATATTTTTCGGCGGTATATTTTCGATTCATTGCCAAAAGAATTTTGTTGTCTCCCGCTTGCAAAGGGAGATGAATATGCTCGCATATTTTTTTTGATTTCGCAATTGTTTCAATTAATTCCGAAGAAAAATCTTTTGGATGGCTCGACATAAAAGAAATCCAAAAATGACCGGGGATTTTTTCGATGAGTTGTAGGAGTTTTGGGAAATTTACAGACATCGAATGTCCATAATGGACATTCGATGTCCACTGATATGAATTCACATTTTGTCCAAGCAGGACTATTTCTTTCGTGCCATTTTTGATCAAATTTTTTATTTCCAAAATTATTTCTTTTGAAGGCCTTGACACTTCGCGCCCTCTAGCGTATGGCACGACGCAATAGGAGCAGAAATTATTGCAACCGGTCATGATGGGGACATAGGCGGTGTGTTGGTTGGTGTATTTTGGCTTTGTGCATAAATAGTTGTCATGCCGAACTCGTTTCGGCATCTCTATTTCGTTTTTAGATCCTGAAACAAGTTCAGGATGACAATAAAAAAATTTAGTTATTTCTTCTTGAAAATCTTTAATCTCGCAAAACAAATCAACCTTATTTTTCAATCTTCTCTGTACATCTTTTCGATTAGCTAAACATCCAGTGAGAATTATCGCTTTCGACTTTCGACTTTCGACTTTTAGCTTATGAAGATTATGTATTTGTCCATAAACTCGATCTTCAGCCATCTGTCTTATTCCACAAGTATTAAAAATAACCAAATCAGCTTTTGTTATTTCTTTGGTTGGTTTGATTTTCTGCGACTCCAAAAAACTAGCAATTCTTTCTGAATCACTTTCATTCATTTGACAACCAAAAGTTTTGATATAATGAGTGTACATTTTTGTAGTGTTTTAAAAATATGGGGAGAGGTGTGCCTCTCCCCATAAGGCAGAAATACTTCATAAGGCTTCATTCCATCCATTTTCCTCGTAAGCTTTGTGAAGGAAAATTTATGAGAAATTCCATACTTGTTTTCTCTATGGATCGGCCGGTTTTTTTGGAAAAAATTTCAATAGCTTCTTCTGGAAAAGAAAAACAAGTCAAATATCTTTTTTCCCAAGCCATTGGAATCTGACCACTGGTATATTTTACACAAGCAGATTTTTCTGTTTCAGACTCAATTTTTCCTATACCCATAGGAATAAAACTGATCCCATTGTAAATACACCATCGTTTTTTTTCTGTCATTTTCTTTGCCCTCCTTTTAAAGGTACTATGGTTTTTTTATTTTTTCTCCTTAATCTCCACAACAATTTTTTCAATAAATTTTTCAACCTCCATAACTTCCTGTTCTTTCGTTCCTCGGGAACGTACCGCCACTGAATTGTCAGCCTCTTCTTTTTCACCGACTACGAGCATATAGGGAATTTTTTGTTTTTCGGCTTCGCGGATTCTTTTGCCGAGCGATTCGGATTGATTGTGAAGCTCTACGCGAATACCAGAGGCAATAAATTGCGTCTCTACATCTTTGGCATATTTTTCAAACTTTTCACTGACTGGCAAAATTGCTACTTGCACAGGGGAGAGCCAAAGAGGGAAAGCACCGGCGAAATGTTCGATGAGAAGAACTAAGAATCTTTCGTAAGATCCTAAAATTGCACGGTGTACCATAACTGGTGGAATTTTTTCACCTTTTTCATTTATATATTCAAGTCCAAATCTTTTTGGGGTAGCAAAGTCAACTTGAACAGTCGGAATTTGAATTTCTTTTCCGATAGCATCTTTAAACATGAAATCTAGTTTAGGTCCATAAAGTGCTGCTTCACCTTCTTGTTTTTTAGCATCTAGCCCCATTTCATCAGAAATTTCTTGAAGCATTTTTTCACAAGTGTCCCAATCTGACGTTTCGCCGATATATTTTTCTGGATGAGCATAATCGCGAACAGAAAGGGAAACCCAATGGTTATCCCATAAACCAATAGAACCATATAAATCCTTGATGATGTTCACCATGTTTTTAATCTCGTCCTTTACTTGGTCAACTCTGCAAAAAGAATGACCATCTTCAACTGTAATGGCATACACTCTAGATAATCCACCCACCTCGCCTGTTTTTTCAGCGCGATATTGTTTGTCTGATTCCATATATCTTATAGGTAAATCTCGATAGGATCTTGTTTTTGAAGCATAGATTTGAGTTTGGTGTGGACATTGAACTGGTTTTAAAACAAATTCATGTTTTTTCCCTGATGTGACATGAAATAATTCGTCGCCGAATTTTTTTGCATGTCCAGATATTTCAAAAAGTTCCGGTTTTGCTAGGGAAGGCGCGGATACTTTTTCAAATCCATATTTCCTACAGATACTTTCGACCTCCTTCTTTAATGTATCAATTAGTGTTGTTCCTTTAGGAGTGAATAGTGGAAGTCCTGGCCCGACTAAATCAGAAAAACAAAACAGATCCAATTCTTTTCCAAGTTTTCTATGATCTCTTTTCTCCGCCTCTTCAAGCATATGCAGATATTCTTTCAAGTCATTTTTGCTGGCAAAGGCAACGCCATAAATTCGCTGAAGCATTTTGTTTTTTTCGTCTCCTCGCCAATAGGCGCCGGAAATTTTGGTGAGTTTAATTGCATCAACTGGAATTTCTCCGGTTGAATCGAGATGCGGGCCAGAGCAGAGATCAACGAAATGTCCGGACTTATAAACAGAAACCTTTTCCTCACCTTTTTTAGAAAGCTCATCAATTAATTCAAGTTTATAATCTTGTCCCAGCTTTTTAAAATCTTTCAAAGCTTCTGCGATTGAAATTTCTGCGCGCTCAAATGGATAATTAGCCTTAATGATGGCTCGCATTTTTTCTTCCAAAATTTCCAAGTCTTCCGGAATGAGAGTTCGCGGAAGATCAAAATCATAGTAGAACCCGTTTTCAATAGATGGTCCAATAGCAAACTTGGCTTCTGGAAACATTTGGAGAACTGCTGCCGCCATCACATGAGAAGTTGAGTGGCGTAGGATGTCTAAATTGTTAGGAGGGGTTTTTTTGTTTGACATAAATTTGAAATTTATTTAATTATTAAAAATAAAAAAGCACCAAAATAATATTAGATTTCGAGTCTCGACGCAAGGTCGGGAGGTTCCACTCGAATTCCCATATCATTTGGGCGCTCTTTAAGCTACTCAAGCCTAGCTTGTGGCTGAAGCTCCGCGGTTGGTGAGGTCGCATCGACGCTTCTTAATTTGCATATAAATTATAACCCCTTTTGAAATTTTCGTCAAATGAGCTTTACATAAAGCTAATTATCTGCTAGAATAATATTTCTAGAATAATAGGTAATTTGGATAAAATAATCATATGAAAACATCAGAAGAAATAAGAAAACATAAAAAAAGACAAAATATTATTGCTGGAATAATCCTAATTGCGGGAACTTTTTTTGCCTATATTTTTTTTGGTCCGAAAAATCAGGAAAACAAAGTGGAAAGTGTTCAAGAGGTGGCTTCTTTGGTCGAAGTTATGACCATATCTGAAGATTCTTCTAAGATTTCTAAATTAGAAAAAACAGTTTCTCTAGGCGCTGGCGGATCTCAAGCTCAAATCATTTCGGAATTTTCTGGAAGAATAAAAACGGTTAATTTTGAAGTGGGGGACAAAGTTGGTGAAGGACAAGTGTTGGCTGTTTTTGATCAATCAGAAAGTCAGAATTCTTTCAAAGTTTCTTTGGAGTCAGCGGAAAAAAACTATAAATTAACCCAAGATAATTTAAATGAAACCAAAAATTTAGTTGAGAAAAACATTGACTTAGCTAGTCGCGCAGTGAAGATAGCTGAAATCGGAGAAGATCAGGCGAGTACGGATGATGAGAAAAAATTAGCTGAGCAAAATTTGAAAATTGCCAAAGATCAAAAAAAGCAAGCTGAGGTTTCAGCTGAAATCCAAGTTAATGGAGCCAAGATTCAATTGGAGCAATCCGCTCAAGCTCTCAAACAATCAAAAATTGCCTATGGAAAAACAATTATAAAAGCTCCAATCTCCGGAATAATAACTTCCAAAAAAATAAGTTCTCAAGATTTTCTAAGTCCAGGACAAATCGTAGCGCAGATTGTGGGAGAAGGAAAAGCTGAAGCGGTGCTGTACCTTAATCAAGAAGAGATCAATCGGATAAAGCTAAATGATGATGTTGAAATAGTTATTGATGGAAAAAATTATAGCGGGAAAATAGATTCATATTCAAAGATTGCTAACGAGAATAATGGTCGCTTCGAAGTAAAAATAGTTTCTACGGATAATATATCGGGAAATGCCAATCAGACGGCGCAAGTTTTTTTGAATATGTATCTAGTAAATCAGAATTCATTTTTTGTACCATTGGACTCAGTTAATATCGGGCAAATTAAAAAAGAAGTCTTTGTCGTAATGGACGGCAAAGCTAAGACGAAAAATGTTGAATTGGGGAAAATAATTGGAACGCAAATAGAAATTTTAAGTGGCCTCCAAAACGGAGATGTTTTAGTTGTTGAAAATAGTCGAAATTTACAAGACGGACAAATAGTAAAGATAAAATAAAATGGAAGAGAATATAGCACAAGAAAGAGAAAAACTTGAAAAAGAAGCTAGGGGATTTGAAAATTCCCCTTGGCTTTTTTTCGTGAGAAAAAGCAAGTTAACATATCTTGTAATTGTTTTTCTTTTAATATTTGGAATTTCTACTATTAAAACTTTGCCAAAAGAACTCAATCCAGAAGTTGAAATTCCAATTGCGCTAGTTATTACAGCATACCCCGGAGCTTCTCCAAGCGATGTTGAAGATCAAATTACTGATAAGATAGAGAGTCAAATAGGTGATTTAGAAGGGACAAAAAAAATCACCTCCACTTCTTCGTTGGGTATTAGCTCTATTGTAGTTGAATTTGAAGCTGGAGAGGATTTGAATACATCTTTACGAAAACTTAAGGATAAAGTTGATGAAGTGACGGATTTACCAGAAGACGCCACAACTCCCAGTGTCAAAGAAATTAATATAAATGATCAACCAATTATGACAGCGGCTATTTCAGGCGCTGATTATGATTTAACGGAGCTTAAGACTTTTGCCGAAAATTTGAAGGATAATATAAAAGGAGTGCCTTTCGTTTCAGAGGTTGTAGTGGTGGGTGGAGTTGAAAAACAAATAAGGATTGATATGGATTCGCAGAAACTTTCTAGCTATGGCTTCTCTCTAAGTCAGGTAATCGGGATAATTTCAGCTAATAATTTAGATTTTCCAATTGGAGAAATTGCTTTAGAAAGTTCAAATTATTCAGTTCGCTTGGAAGGACAATTGAAAAATGTACAGGAAATTTCCACCCTTCAAATAGGGGAAAAATTAGGAGCGCCAATTTATCTTGAAGATGTGGCGAAGGTGACAGATACTTTCGAAAAAGTAAATTCGAAATCTAGAATTTCTACCAATGGAGGAGAATCCTTGGATGCAGTTTCAATTCAAATTTATAAAAGAACAGGCGGGGATATAATAAAAGTGGCAAGTGAGGCAAGGGAAAAAATTGAAAGTGCTCGTGGCGTGGATTATCCCGAGGATGCCCAGGTGACTATCACGTTAGATTATTCTGAAATGATAAATGAGAGCATAGACACTTTAAGTAGCAATGGAATTCAAACGGTGCTTCTCATTCTTGTTTTACTTTTCTTTTTTCTGGGTTTCAAGGAAGCGCTCATTGCAGGGCTATCTGTGCCGTTTTCTTTTTTCGTGGCGTTTATAACAATGAGTATCTTTGGGGAGAGTCTAAATTTTATCTCACTCTTTTCATTGGTTCTGGCGCTGGGGCTTTTGGTTGATTCGGCCGTAGTGATTGTAGAGGGAATGTATGAAAAAGTTTCTGTCTTTGGTTTGTCTGGATTTCAATCAGCGGTTCTTACAATTAAAGAGTATGCTGCCCCACTTCTCTCGGGAATGCTCACAACAATCGGAGCCTTTGTCCCACTTCTTTTTGTGATTGGAATTTTTGGTCAATTTATAAAAACTATTCCTGTGGTAGTGATATCAACTCTCACAGCTGCTCTGTTTGTTTCGCTTACCATTATTCCGGCTGTGGGGGCGGCAGTGATGAATCCTATAAAAAATGGTGAGGAAAAAAAAGGGAGACTGGGCAAGTTGTTAGCGCGTATAAACTCAGAATTATTCCAAAAAATTTGTCAGAGAATATCTTTTATTTGCAAGTCCAAGCCAAGAAAGAGAAGAATGGCCACCAGAGCTTTTGAAAAAATTTCAGATAAATATTGCGCTTTTATTCCGAAAATTATCTCAACGAAAAAACAAAGAACGAGAGTGATTGCAGGAGTGTGGATATTGCTCATTGTTAGTTTTGTTTTGCCAATAACTGGAGTTTTGAAGATGCAATCTTTTGTTCCGGCTGACGCAGAATTCTTTTTTGTCAATCTAAAAATGCCTAACGGCACAGTCTTGGAAAAAACTGATGAGGTAGTTAGAAAAATTGAAAATATAATTAGGAAAGAACCCCAGGCAGATAATTTTGTAACTAGTGTTGGTGTGGGACTGGGAAGTAGTTCGGAAATTTCTGGTGGGAATAATTCTTCCTCAAGTAATGTTGCTTTTTTGCAAGTTAATTTGACTAAGAAAGATCAGCGAGATGAAAAGAGTTTTGAAATTTCTAGTCGGCTAAGAAAGGATTTGGAGCGTGAGATAACCGAGGGCGAAGTTCTCATTGAAGAACAAGAATCAGGTCCTCCAACCGGCGCAGTAGTTGAGGCAAGAGTCGAGGGAACTGATTTGCTAGTGCTTAGTGAAATAGCGCTGAGTCTCAAGGAGGAATTAGAAAAAATTCCCACGGTTATCGATGCTAAAACTTCTATAAGTCAAACTTCTGGTGAATTTGTCTTTATTCCGAACAAGAAAATTATGGCAGAAAATGGATTAAGCACAGCTCAACTAGGCATGGAAATTAGAAGCGGGGTAAATCGAAACACGGACGAAAATATCAAAAAAGAAGGAGAGGAGATACTCATTAATATTGGGCTGGAAGAAGATAATTTAAAATCAATTGAGGGACTTAAAGATATTTCTGTGATCACTCCAAAAGGAAAAAAGATGTTTATCTCAGAGCTGGGACGTATTGAATTTCAACCATCCCTAGCTTCAATCGAACATTATGATAAGCAGAGGATTATTTCAGTTACCGCTGGAACTGACGGCGGAAATCCAACTGAAATTACAAATATATTCAAGGAAAAAATATCGAGGATGGATATTCCCGCAGGCTATCGAGTTAATTTTGGCGGGGAATCTCAAGAACTGCAAGAAGTGTTTATGGATATGTTTACCAAAATGATTATCGGAATTATTTTGATTTTATTTATTTTGATCATTCAATTTAATTCTTATCGCCAAGTGCTGATTATTCTTCTCACTATTCCTTTGGCGATGATAGGTGTTATCTGGGGGATGACCTTGGCGCGCCTCACAGTAGATATCCCGTCCTTTATCGGAATAGTTTCTTTGGCTGGAATCGTAGTGAATAATGCGATAATTTTGATTGATGAAATCAATCGGGAACTATCAAAAGGAAAATATGTTATTGACGCAGTAATCAATGCTGGTAGAGTGCGACTTCGTCCAGTGTTTTTGACTACTGTTACAACAGTCTTTGGACTACTTCCGCTTTCCATTACTCAACCTGATTGGCGCAATATGGGCTTTACGATTATCTTTGGACTAACTTTTTCAATGTTTCTGACACTGGTTATTGTCCCAACGCTTTATATTAGTTTTTACAAGGGGAATTTGAAAGAGGAAAATTTGTGATATAATAAACTTGTAATTATTAAAATCCACCCTGTTAAATAAATTTTAAAAAAATAGTAATTTTTTAAAATTAAGATTTGAGTAATAACTTAAATAAACAGGGATGAATAAAATAGATCTAAAAATTAAAACAGTAAGTTTGTTTCTCCATGGGAGACTCAAATCTTATTTAACAGGGTAAATGGAAGAAATAAACATCAAAGAAGAATTTAATAAGAAAAAATATAGTTTCTTTTTGATTTTGGCGGGATTGGTTCTTGTTACGGTTGTGGCGGTGGTTTCATTGGTGCGAGATAGAATTGTGAACCCGATTCAAAATCAAGTGACGGTTTATGGGCAGGGGAAAGTAGAATATAAACCGGACACAGCCAATGTGACGCTGGGCGTGCGAGTGGACAGGGCCGTGAGCGCGGGAGAAGCGCTGGAACAATTGAATGTGAAAATAAAAAAAATCAATGAGGCGGTTTTAGCTTTGGGAATTTCAGCTGATGACATTAAAACGCAAAATTATAATCTATACCCAAATTATGATTATAAGGATGGCATTTCAAAGGTTTCTGGATATAATGCCAGTCAAAATATTTCGATCAAAGTGAGAAAAGTGGATGAGAATTCCGAGGCAGTCAACGGTGTCGTGGCGGTGGCAGGTGACAATGGCACCAATGAAATTCAGGGCGTGAACTATTATATCGATGACATTAGTGTTTTGAAACAAAAAGCGAGAGTTTTGGCTCTCACAGATGCGCGTTCAAAAGCATCAGCTTTGGCGAAAGCGGCTGGAATTCGAAGACTTGGGAAAGTGGTGAGTTGGTATGAAGAAGCTCCGATGACAACTGACAATTATGATTATGCTAATTCGCCGATGGCACTCGGGATGGGAGGATCCGCCGAAGCCAAATCTAGCACTCCACCCCAAATTTCCTCTGGTACGCAAGATATCGTGGTGAATATGGGAGTGAATTTTGAAGTAAAATAAAAATTTTAAAATATAAAATTAACTCTTAATTTATTTTTTAATTTTATGAACAAAGAACTTTTTGAAGCCAAGAGGGTGCCACCAGCAGAATATGAAAAGGAGCCGTTTGAATTTGAACAAGTTGATAAAATTATCCAGGAAAAGCCTTATGTTAAGGAAGCATTGGAAGAAGTAAGGAATATTGACGAAGGTGTTACATTGCGACATTCAATGGAAACGGCGGAAATGGTGGCATCTTTGGCAGACGAATTGCATTTTTCGCGAGAAGAAAAAAAATCTTTGATTATCGTAGCGTTGACGCATGATGTGGGAAAAGCATTCATAGAAAGAGATGTTTTGATCTACAAGGGAGAGTATGATGATAAAAAAAGAGCAGAAATGGTTAGGCATATAAGATTGAGCAAAAATTATCTTGTGGAAAAAGGTGCTCCGCCAGAAATTTGGGAGATAGTGGTTCGACATCATGAACATAAAGGAGAACCAAGAAATTCAGAAAATGAAAGAAGAAATAATGAAAATGTTAGTGAAGTAATACCAGAGAATGAAAATGACGCTGAAGAAGCTCGGGCAGAAGAAAGAAGAAATGGTGAGCGAAGACAAGAAAAACCATACTATGAAAGACTGGCGAGAATTTTTTCTATTGCAGATATTTTTCAAGCTACAGGCGATAGCGCTCGGCCGTATAATAATCATAATGAAGCTCTCGCAATACGTGATTTGGAATTGAGACGGTTAAGTCCCTTGTCTCCCGCAGAACAAAAAGCGATTATGTTTTTGCGAAAAAATGAAGAATTAAAAAGAAGAGAACTTAAGAAATAATATGGAAGTGAGTTTTGAAGTGAAATAAAAGATGTCATGCTGAATTTATTTCAGCATCTTAAAAAAATAGATCCTGAAACAAGTTCAGGATGACAAATATTATATAAAAAAACAAAAAACTTGCTTTTTATTGGGAATTTTGTATAATACAGAACTGTTCTTTTTATGAAAATTTAAAGATGTAATTTTTATACAATATATAACTTTTAGAAACAGGAGGGGCTATGGGGATATATAGTGAAAATGGATGGATTCTCCCAGATGGAAAATATATTAATTGTGAGCACGAAGGACATATCCGATGTGCGAAGGAAGAATTAGGCATGGAAGAATCGCAATTAGAAAAAATAGCTGTGAAAGTTTCCTGTTTGCCAGTATCAATTCAGGTTACTATTTTTGGCAAAGATGAATATCGGCCTAACTTTCTTACTGAAAGAAGGAGAATGACAAAGCGACAACTGGAAACGATTGAAAAGTATTGTGTTGAATTTGGATATCGTCCTCCTACGGATTATTTCATACAGCAAGATCTGTATGATATGGCGAATATGAGTTTGGATGACATTCTTTTCATCCTATCAAAAAAATGAAATGATGCATACAATGCATACAAAACGAGCGTTGATATATTTTTTCAACGCTCGTGTTTTTTTTGTGTCTATGTATAAAATTAATTTTACTGATTCATCTTCTCTAACTCATCCTTGAATTCAATTTGATAGATATCGAGAAGAGAGATAAAAAGGACGATGATGACCGGCCCAAGCAAAATACCGACTAGGCCAAAAAGTGCGATACCGCCAAGAGTGGAAAGGAAAACAAGAATTGGATGAAGGCTGGTTTCTTTTCCAACAAGTTTTGGGCGAAGAAAATTATCAATAGTGCTCACCACTAAGGCTCCAAAAATAAGTATAGTTAATCCTTGCCAAATATTCCCTAAGAGAAGCATAATGATTCCTGCTGGAAGCCAAACTATGCCGGCACCAACCATTGGAATAAGAGAGAATAGCACGGTGATCACTCCCCAAATGACAGGTGAGGGCACGCCTGTGAATAAAAAGAGAATAGTCATCAAGGCTCCTTGGATAATGGCGATAACAAGCGAACCTTTTAGCGTAGCCTTGGAAACTGAAATGAAATTTTTCAAAAGCTGTCTTTCCTCCGAATCTTTGAGCGGGCTAAGTGCTATTATCTTTTTTATAATCGCATCGCCATCTTTGAAAAGATAATAGAGGGAAAAGAAAACCACAAAAGTTATAAAAATAAAATGAGAAACCCCTTGGTAAGTTTTTTTCATAACAGAAAAAATGAAATTCCCAACATTCTGAAGATTGCCAGCTATCCCTTCCGAATCTTGAGTCGTAATATTTTGCAAGTCTATCACTGGAAAATCTATCCCAACACTTTTAAGAATTGGTGAATCAGAAAAAGACTGAATTTGAGCTTGCCAGTCAGTTTTTTGAATATTTTGGTAGAGATCAGTAGCTTCTTTGGCAATCAAGCTGGCAGTGAGAAAAAAGGGAATAACTAAAATGAAAAATAAAATAATACAAAGAGTCAGAGATGCAAGAGAAGATCGCCCGCCAAATTTTTGATTGATTTTTTGGTACCATTTTTTGAAAAGTTGGGAAAGAATAAAGGCTAAAAAAAGTGCCACTAAAAAGGGCTTAAAGACCAAATAAGCGCATATTCCAGCCAAAACAATGAGAATTAGAAGATAAGTGGAGTTTAAATTATGTTTCATATAAAGTGAGATTAAATTAATTACTACTACTTCCATTATAGCGCAAATTTAGCTTGGCGAAAAGCGCCTATTGCGCGACTTTTTAAAAAGCCTTATAATACAAGGGTAATTAGGGGATATAAATAATAATTAATTAAGTTTCATTTTTTTCTCACAAAAAAAGTGAAGCAAAAAAAGCGATGGCAAAAATGACAAAAGCTCAAATCATGAGCGCGTTGGCAGAAAAAACAGGTCTTGCAAAAAAAGAAGTAGTGGCCTTCATGGACACACTTGCTGAAATGGCCTACTCGGAAGTAAAGAAGAACGGAGAATTTGTTCTTCCTGGTTTTGGAAAATTGGTTAAGATGCATAGAAAAGCTCGAGTTGGAATCAATCCAGCTACAGGAGAAAAAATCAACATTGCTGCAAAGACTGTAGCAAAATTTCGTCTTGCAAAAGCTGTTAAGGAAGCTGTGTTATAATCTGACTTAAGTAGAAATTCAAAAAGATTCCGAGCAATCGGAATCTTTTTTTGTCTGTCATTCTGAGCGAAGCATAGCGAAGTCGAAGAATCTGCTTTTTGCCACTTTATTTTTGCTCAAAAACTTAGCCTTACTTTTTCTTTCCGCAAGAAAAAACTTCTCTTACTTTTCTTTGCCTCAAAGAAAAGTAACAAAAGAAAGCGGCCACCCTAATAAAATAAAGAAATAAATTTTCGATTTTCTCGCTAAAATTCCTAGGCTCGATGAGTACATCGGGAGAAGATGAGGAATTTCTTAACGCTCAAAAAATCTCAATTTATAATTCTTTATTTTATGGGGTGGGCTAAAAAACAATAGAACGTTTCGCAAGACTGAATTTTAATTCAAGATACAAGATACAAGATACCTGCTATAATTGGGAAGTATTAAAGTAAGAAATTTGTATATTTGTAATAAGATTTGTAAATTTGTTAGTAGCTATATGCAAAAGGAAATTATTCTAAATCAAGAAAAAATTCCATATACTTTTAGGAAAAGTCGACGGTCAAAGTGTATGCGACTCACGATCAGAAACGATGCGACTTTGGTGGTGAGTGTGCCGTGGCGACTGAGTGAAGAAATCGCGATGAGGTTTGTGAGAGAAAAGGCGGATTGGATTTTGGGGAAGATAAAACATTTTCAAAATAAGGAATCGAGCTTGCCGTCGGCAACGAGAAAAGATTATTTGAAATATAAAAAGCTGGCGCGAGAGATTGCTGAAAAGAAGTTGAAATATTTCAATGAGTTCTATGGTTTTTCATATAATCGAGTTTCTATTCGCAACCAAAAGACTCGCTGGGGAAGTTGTTCCAAATCAGGAAACCTAAATTTCAGCTATCGGATAATCTATCTCTCAGAAAAACTTTGCGACTATATAATCGTCCACGAACTTTGCCATCTTGGCGAGTTTAATCATTCCGAAAATTTTTGGGCGCTAGTGGCGAAAATGGCGCCGGAGTATAAGAAGATAAGAAAAGAAATTCGAGGAATGTGATTTTTCTACCAAATATCCACTCTTCCCTCCGGTGCAATTATCTTCAAAGCTTTTTCGAGTTCCGCGGTATTTTGGATGCAATAGGGTGTTTCAAGTTTGGAGTTGTTGATAGATAGGTATACTTTCATAGCACCTAGTTCGCAACGATCAAAGAAAGCGGAAAGATTTTTGAGAATAGTTTTGTCGAAGTTTGGCGGGAGGGTGATGATGAGCTTGGAAGACTTACTAAGATTCTCCCTCTCCTGTCGCGAGTACGCGACATCCTCTCCCGAAGGGAGAGGAGGAGTAGGGATATATTTTTTTGGAGGCTCACCACCATTCGCTTTTTGAGTATTAAGAATTCTTTTGAAATTTTCTAGTTCATTTTCATTGACAACTTTAACTGTGTCGCAAAGCAATTTGAAACTACCATCTTTGTCAGAAATTTTTCCACTCGCCAAAATTATTTTTTCTTCTTGCCACATTGACCCCGTTGCCTCCAAAACCTTTGGGAAAACCAGAATTTCCATAGTGGAATTCATATCTTCCAGTGTGACGAACATCATTGTTTTTTGATTCTTGAGAAAAATCTTTTTTATCTTGGAAATTATCCCACCCACTGAAACCATTTGCCCAACTGACTCCGTTCCAATATTTCGAATTGGCAAGGCGGTTTTTTCAAAATATTCTTGATAGTCTTTGACGGGGTGATCGCTAATATAGAGTCCAAGAAGTTCTTTTTCCCAAGTCAATTTTTCTTTTTTAGAAGCTTCTATGGAGACTTCTAGTTTTATCGGTGGCAGTTTAATATCAGCATCTCCAAAGAGGCTCGTTTGATTGGAATTTTTTAGTTTCTCGATGTTTTTTGAATGCGCTAAAATATTTTCAATGGAAGCGATGATGGAATTTCTTTCGGAAAATTCTTCCAGTGCGCCAACCTTGGAAAGAGCCTCAATGGATTTTTTGTTGAGATCTTTGTGGCGCACTCTTTCTACGAAATCATTAAGACTCAAAAATTTTCCATTCCTTTTTCTTTCTTCCACAATTTCATGCGCAATAGTGTGTCCGACATTTTTCACTGCATTTAATCCGAAACGGATTTTCTTGGTGTTATTTTCTGCATCAGTGATTACTGCAAATTGTTCAAAACTTTCATTGACGTTGGGTGGCAAAACCTCAATGCCCATTTCTCGGCACTCGGCAATTTCAATAGCTACGCGATCAATATTATCTTGATCAGAAGTGAGAAGAGCGGCCATGAATTCGGCTGGGAAATGTGCTTTGAGGTAGGCTGTTTGATATCCAACCAACGCATAGCAAGCAGCGTGACTTCTGTTAAACCCATACCCCGCAAAAGGTTCAATGTAAGCAAAAACTTTTTCTCCAACTGTGCCGGCGATGCCTTGCTTCATGCAACCTTCAATGAATTTATGTTTTTGTTCTTGAATGAGCGCGAAGATTTTTTTGCCCATGGCTTTTCGCAGAACATCCGCTTCGCCGAGTGTGAAACCGGCCAAGGCTTGAGCAATCTGCATAACTTGTTCTTGATAGACGGCTACGCCGTAAGTTTTTTCTAAGATTGGTTTCAAATTTGGATGCAGATATTTTATTTCTTTTTCGCCGTGTTTTCTAGAAATAAAGTCCGGAATCCAGTCCATTGGTCCGGGGCGGTAGAGTGCCACCATAGCGATGATGTCTTCCAAGACATTGGGTTTCAAAAGTTTCAAATATCTTTTCATGCCGGAACTTTCCAATTGAAACACTCCAGTAGTTCTAGCTTCTTGCAAAAGTTTGAAAGTTTTTTCATCTTCCAGGGGAATGTCATTGATGTCAATATCTTGGCCATAAGTTTTTTTCACAATTTTCAAAGCATTCTGAATGATAGTGAGATTTTTTAGCCCCAAAAAGTCCATTTTAAGTAGGCCAATTTTTTCCACAAAACTATATTTAGTCGAAGAAGAATATTGTGTCACGGTGCCATCACCCTTGCCAGTTATTTTTTGCAAAGGCGTATATTCCGTCACGGGTTCTTTGGTGATAACCACTCCGCAAGCATGCATCGAAGCATGACGCACCACGCCCTCAAGGCGCGAAGCGCTGTCGATCAATTTTTTTCCACCCTCATCATTTTTGTGTAGATCACTAAATTCTTTCACTTGCTCTAAAGCATCAGAAATTGTGGAAAACATCGGAATCATCTTGGCGGTTTTGTCGCAAAAATCATAGGGGAGTCCGAGAGCTCGTCCAGCGTCTCGAATGGCAGCCCGTGCAGCCATAGTTCCGAAAGTAATAATTTGAGCCACGTGATCATTGCCATATTTTTGCCGGACATATTCCAAAACTTCATCTCGACGGTCGTCAGCAAAGTCCATATCCACATCGGGCATAGAAATTCTTTCCGGATTGAGAAATCTTTCAAACAGTAAATCATATTTTATCGGATCGATGTTGGTGATGCCGATAAGATAGGACACAAAACTTCCTGCCGCACTGCCACGTCCTGGGCCCACCACAATACCTTGTTGCTTAGCCCAATTGACAAAATCTTGCACGATGAGAAAGTATGACGCAAAACCGGTTTTTCGAATAACATCCAATTCGTAGTCCATTCTTTTTTGGTGTTCTTCGGTTATGTTTTCACCAAATCTTTTTTTGAGACCGTCCTCAGTAATTTTCAAAAGATAAGTCTCGGCCGTATAACCTTCGGGCACATCAAAATGGGGGAGCTGAGTTTCGCCCAAAGTTATTTCCAAATTACATTTATCCACAATTTCCTGTGTGTTTGATAGCGCCTCTGGAATCTCCTTGAAATGCTCAGCCATTTCCTCGGGACTCTTGAGATAGAGTTCAAAATCCATTAAATTCATCCGATTAGTTTCCGTAACTTTGCGGTTAGTCTGAATACAGAGCAGAATATCTTGAATTACGTTGTCTTCTTTATTTATATAATGGATATCATTAGTGGCGACCAGCGGAATGCCGAATTTTTTGGAAATTTCAATAAGGGCTTTGTTGGCAACATCTTGATTGGAAAATTTAGGGTGATGCTGAATTTCCAAATAGAAATTACCTTTGCCAAAAATTTCTTGATATTCCAAAGCTAATTTTTGGGCATCTTCAATTTTTCCGTTTATGGCAGTTTCTGGAATTTCTCCTTGCGCGCAAGCGGATAGTCCAATTAGTCCCTCGCTATATTTTCGTAAAAGCGCTTTGTTGATTCGCGGTTTATAATAGAAACCTTCCAAGTGTGCCACTGAAATTAGTTTCATTAGGTTCTTGTATCCGATTTCATTTTTGGCGAGCAAAATTAGATGATAGCGGGTCTTGTCTTCTCGGGTGTTATTTTTGCTCAAATAATCTCCAGATGTCAGATACATTTCACAGCCAATAATGGGTTTTATTCCACGTTCCTTAGCTTTGATATAAAACTCAATGGCGCCATAAAGCACACCATGATCGGTAATAGCGAGAGAGTCCATCCCAAGCTCTTTGGCACGATCAAGAATCTCATCGACTTTAGCGAGACCATCGAGTAAGCTATAGTGAGTGTGGACATGGAGGTGAGTGAATTTCATAAATATTTACTAAAATACGAATCGAGCGAAAGTACGAATTCGTAATTTAGTTTAATTCGTATGTTCGTAAATTAAAACCAAAATAAAAAGCCACTAATCTAAATTAAAGGCTTACAGTTATAATGTGATAATTTTCTTGTCATATGATTTTGTTCTCCTCATAGCCCGGGATGACCCTTGGGTTTTGCAGGTGAATTTATTCTTATTTAGAGTATAGCATAATTTTTGGAAATAAAAAAGGATTCCCGTGCAGTTGCCGCGGGAATCCTCTTTGATTTGATAAGAATCATTGTTTTAGCCGATTTTTTCGCCACTCTCGGAAAAAATGATGTGGGAGCGAGCGAAAACGTAAAAAAAACGAACAATGCATTCAAAGCCTACCTCTGTTTTTGTGGCGGTAACAATTATCGCCCTTAAACCGAGGATTCTTATTCGTTGTCCTTTTTTCATGGCGCCTCCTTTTGGTTTGTCGGGTGAATCATTTCTGGCGGGACTTCTTTTCTGAAATCCCTTCCAAAAACAAAAAATAAAATTGCAATTACAACAACACAAGTAATTAAGAAATATTTTGTGTTGTCGTACTTCTTCGCAATATTTACCTTTCCAATTTCCTTGCTTTCTTCTACTATGAAAATTTCTTTTTTCTTTCTCATTTTTACCTCCTTATTTTTTATGAGCAGTTTATTTCGAGCAATGATATTTCCCTTGGTAGTAACTTCTTTTTTTTGAAATATGGTGATAATAATAAATTGCCCAATTTTTCATTAAAAAGAGCAATAAAAAAATTAAGATCGCACCCCATTTCATTGATAGTAGCAATGGAATATTTAGGATCGTATTCCATTTTATTAAACATAGCCTTATTTTTCATTATCTCAGTATGAATACTATACATCTCAATTATTATTTTTTCTTCTGCGTTTGGCCTTATGTTAAATTCGACGAAGGTCAATATTACAAGAAGCAACAGTATCAATTTTCTGACTGATTTCATGCGACCTCCGAAGATATTAGATTGTTTTGAGTGAATATTTAATTTTTAAAGAATATCGAATTATACTTTTATTTGGTTAAGTTTGTCAATTGCGGACTGTCTACAAAGATAAATAAGCGTGTTATAATGCATTTATGATTAATTCAACATTCGAATTTGAAGAAAAACTTATCAGCAAAGGATATGAAATTATCATTGGCATTGATGAGGTGGGGAGAGGACCGCTAGCCGGACCTGTTGTGGCGTGCGCGGTTTCAATTAGGACATCGGATGTCCTTTTCGGACATCCGATGTCTAAGGAAATGGAATTGATTCGCGATTCCAAAATGCTTTCGGAAAAACAGAGGGAAAGTTTGTTTGATTTCATAGCTGAGAATTTTTATGTGGGCGTGGGGATTTGTGATCATCGGACAATTGATAGGGTGAATATTTTGGAAGCAAGTTTTTTGGCAATGAAAAGTGCAATCGCTTCGCTCTCATATAACATGAAACATGAAACATGGAACAAAAAGAAAATAATACTACTTGATGGTAATAAGAAAATTCCTAATTTTTCACTTGAACAGCGGGCGATTGTGAGCGGGGATAAATTAATAAAATCAATTTCCGCCGCTTCGATTTATGCCAAGGTGACGCGTGACCGTATGATGGGTGAGATGCACGAAAAATATCCCGAGTATAATTTTGCCCAGCACAAAGGTTATGGCACAAAAATACATATGGACGCCCTCAAAAAGCACGGTCCCTGCGAAATCCACCGAAAAAGCTTCCGGCCAGTGAGGAAGTGTATGGTATAGAAACTTTATAAAAACCTAAAATATTGACAAACTTTATAAAGTTTAGTATAATAGCTTTATGAATATTAAAGATAAACTAAAAATAATCCAAAATTTGTCAGGTCTCACCCAGACCAAAATGGCCGATAAAATAGGCGTTTCTTTTGTGGCACTCAATAATTGGTGGACTGGAAAATCTCAGCCAAGGAAAAAGCAGGAAATGGCCATTGATGCAATGTATATTGAATATACGGGGCAAAAAACAATTCCCGAAACTGTTCTGTTGGCCAAAAAAGAATTGATTATCATGGAATCAGCAAGGCATAAAAATATTCTGAGAATTATTTTGAAAAATCCAGACATCCGCGATCAATTTATGCTTTCTCTTACCTATAACTCTAATAAAATAGAAGGCTCGACTTTATCAGAAGATGAAACTGCTGACATCATGTTTAATAACAGAACAATTCCAGATAAAAATTTAGTCGAACAATTGGAAGTTAAAAATCATCAAACGGCCTTGAAATATCTTTTTAGACAATTGGAAGATATAAAAAAAATAGATGAAGAGTTGGTTTTGAAATTACATAGTATCCTAATGAATGGAATTAGAGACGATGCTGGTTTTTATCGTCGTCACGGAGTGCGAATTGTTGGCTCAAATGTGCCAACGGCGAATTATCTCAAGGTTACAAAATTAATGGAGAGTCTTTTCGTGGATTTGAATAAAAAACCAAAGGATATAATTAGTCATGCTTCCGATATTCATGCCCGATTTGAGCAAATCCATCCATTTTCTGATGGCAACGGACGAATTGGAAGATTGATTTTAGTGGCAATGCTTCTAAAAAGCAATATTGCTCCAGCAGTTATAAAACAAGAAAACAAACGATTATATTATGCCTATCTTCTGGCAGCGCAACTTAAAAATGATTTCACTCAACTGGAAAATTTCATCTGCGACGCAGTGACTAGTGGTTTTGATATTGTGAATAGAAAATAAAAAATGGACACCCTAAAAAAACACGGCCCATGCGAAATCCACCGCAAAAGTTTTCGACCGGTGAGGAAATGTATGGTGTAAGTTGATTTTAGTTGATATTTACTATATTATATAAGCATGAAACAGGAAATTCAAAAATTAATAGAAAAAGCCATAAAAGACTTCAGTTATGAAATTGAGGAAGTTGAAGTTGACTATCCAAAAGTCGAAACTTTTGGCGATTACACGACTAACGTGGCGATGGTTTTAGCTCAAACGCTCAAAAAGAATCCGATGGAAGTAGCAGAAAGTATAAAGAGCAAAGTAGAAAGTATAAAGCAAAATGAAATTGAAAAAGTAGAGGTTGTGAAACCGGGGTATATTAATTTCTATCTATCGAAAGAATACTTGCAAGACAAAGTTCGAGAGATAAATGAAAAAGAAAATAAATTTGGTGAAAGTGAGATTGGAAAAGGAAAAAAAGTTAACAATGAATTTATTTCTGCCAATCCGACTGGGCCACTTCATCTTGGCAATGGCCGAGGAGGATTTTTTGGCGATGTGATTGGGAAGGTTTTGGAAAAAAATGGCTATGAAAATGTTAATGAATATTATGTAAATGATGCCGGAGAGCAACTCCTCAAATTGGGGCATAGTGTCTTGAAAGATGAAGAGGCAGCATATTCTGGGGAATATATTGACCAATTGAATGAGAAATTTTCCAAAATAAAAGACATTAAAGAGATTGGAGAAAAATCGGCCCAAGTTGTGCTGGATGAAATAATCAAAAAAACAGTCAAAGAGAAAATGGAAATTAATTTTGATAGTTGGATTTCAGAAAAAAAAGATTTGGTCGACAGTGGCTATGTTGAAAAGGCGATTGAAAAACTGAAAAATAAAAAATTGACTTACCAAAAAGATGGCGCGATGTGGCTCAAGACTTCAAAGTTTGGTGATGACAAAGATCGCGTACTCATCAAAAAAGACGGACAAAAAACGTATTTTGCTTCGGATTGCGGTTACATCTTGAATAAAATAGACAGAAAATTTGAAAAAATAATTGAAGTTTGGGGCGCTGATCACCATGGCTATATTTCGAGATTTCGCGCAGCGGCTGAGGCACTGGGATTTAAGGGGGAGCTTAAATTTATTATCGTTCAATTGGTGCGTCTTGTGAAAAATGGCAAAGAAGCGAAAATGAGCAAGCGCGCGGGAAATGTCGTATATATTGATGAGTTAATAGAGGAGGTTGGCTTGGACGCCGTGCGATTTTTCTTTTTGATGTATGACGCTAACACTCATATGACTTTTGATCTTGATTTGGCCAAAGAAAGATCTGAAAAAAATCCAGTCTTCTATGTGCAATATGCGCACGCTAGAATTTGTAGTATCTTGGAGAAGGCGAAAGACTTTGACTTAGACTCAAATAAAAAAGAAAACTTAATTTTGCTAACTCACGAAAAAGAATTGAGTTTGATTCGCGAACTCGACAAGTTCCCGCAAATTATTGAAGATGTTTCAAAAAGTTATGAAGTGCATAAATTGCCGTATTATGCGATAAAATTGGCGGATAAATTCCACAGCTTCTATAATGATTGCAAAGTGCTAGACGATGAGAATCCAGAGCTAACTGGCGCTAGACTAAACCTCATAAATGCTGTTAGAATAGTACTAAGAGAAACATTAAGATTAGTGGGAGTAGAAGCTCCAAATAAAATGTAAAAAATCTATAAAGTCTGTAAAGTTCATAAAGTCTATAAAGCTCAGAAATATTTTTGACTTTAAGGACTTGTAGCTTTTGACTAAAATTATGAAAATTGGAATTGACGCGCGCACAATTTTGAATCCAGAGAAGGGTGAAGCGATTGGAGTGGGGCACTATACCTATCAACTTATTCGACATCTTCTGGAGATCGACAAAGTGAATGAATACGTTTTGTTTTTTGATTTTCGTGTGCGAGAAAAAGATGTGAAAAAATTTGCTGGGTCAAATGTGAAGATAAAATTCTATCCATTTTCAGATTATAAAAAATATTTGCCAGGGGCATATAACGAAATTTTGGGCACAGCAACTCTTATGAAAGAAAATTTGGATGTAGTTCATTCAACGTCCCCAATGAGTCGAATTCCGGTGGGGTATCGCGGAAAAACTATTGTCACGGCTCATGATTTGGCAGTATATAAGGTGCCGGATGTTTTTCCAAAACTAAAAAGCACCAAGGCGCGAGCCGTGATGAGTCTTATGGTGAGCAAGGCTGACAAGATAATTGCCGTCTCTGAATCGACCAAAAAAGACATTGAAAATATCTTCAAGTATCCAGCTGAGAAAATCAAAGTGATTAATGTAGGTTTTGACAAACGACTTTTTGAAGAATCAAAACTAACCCGCGAAAAAGTTTTGGAAAAATATGACATTTCTTTGGACAAAAAATACATTCTGTTTTTGGGAACAATTGAGCCGATTAAAAATATCACAAGACTTTTGGAAGCATTCAAAATTTTCAAAGAAAAATGTCAAAAAATAAAAGGCAAATGTGATCACAAACTTATCCTAGCCGGAAAGAATGGTTGGTTGGCGCAGGAATACAAACAAATAGTGAAGGATCTTGATCTTTCTAAGGATGTGATTTTCACTGGCTATGTAGTCGGCGATGAACTAGTGCCACTTTTCAAAAATGCTGATTTTTTTGTGATGCCATCGCTCTATGAAGGTTTTGGTATGACAGTGCTGGAAGCTTTTGCAACTGGCACGCCAGCGATTGTCTCAAATGTTTCTTCTATTCCAGAAGTGGCGGGAGACGCCGCCTATCAAATTGACCCAATTAACACGCAAGAATTAGCCGAGGCAATGACAAAATTTGCCACAGACGAAAATCTCAAAAATGATTTTCGCGAAAAAGGAAAAAAACAAGTCGAGAAATTCAACTGGGAAAAATGCGCAAGGGAGACTTTGGAAGTGTATAAAAGTTTTGAAAAGAAATAACTCGCTAATTATTAGCGAGAGAGAGAGTTGTAATTTTTGATAAATTGTATTAATATAGAAGGAGAAAGGCTTTGATGGAGAAATCACTCCGGAGCTGTGAAAAGAAACTCGCCGTATCGGCGAATAGTAGACTTCGCCGGGTAGGCCCGTGATAGCAGGAATAAGTCCGCCCTGGGCGGAGAATTAAGGTGGTACCACGCTTTGCCACGCCGAATCTGTCGGATTGACAGAGAAGGCGGGATAGTCGTCCTTATGCATTTTTTTGCGTAGGGATTTTATTTTTGTATAGAAAATTAATTTTAAAACTATGACTGACTATACGATAATTTCAAAATTTAGAAACAAAGAACAATGTGAACTACTAGTAAAAAAATTACAAGAGAAAGGAAAAACTTGTTATAATTTTTGTGAAAAACCTGCTGATAAGAATAATCCAGAGGCACATCCGGAAGAGCAAATGAAAGCTTTTGAAGCTGTCGAGAATTTTTATAATGATGAATATTTTAGGGAAATTTTTGAAGCAGATTTAAAAGGTTTGAAAAATGCAGAGAAAGTAATTGTTCTTTTGCCGGCTGGAAATTCAGTGCATATTGAAGCCGGTATCGCTTATGGACTCGGAAAGCCATTAATTTTGATTGGCAAAGTCGAAAAACCAGAAAGCCTATATTTGATATTCGAAGAAAGATATGAAACTATGGAAAAATTTTTAGAAACAATTTAATTTATATAATAATAAAATACTATGGCATTTAAAAAAGTTGAGGTGAAGCAATCATTTCCTAAGATGGAAGAAGAAATTTTGAAATTTTGGGAAGAGAATGAGATATTTCAAAAGTCAGTAGAGAAAAATCCGGAGGATAAATCTTTTGTGTTTTATGAAGGGCCACCGACGGCCAATGGTGTTCCTGGGCTTCATCATGTTTTAGCGCGAGCGTTCAAGGATATTATCCCACGATACAAAACCATGAAAGGTTATCGAGTGGAAAGAAAAGCTGGTTGGGATACTCATGGTTTGCCAGTTGAATTGCAAGTGGAAAAAGCATTGGGACTAAAAAACAAACAAGAAATTGAAAATATTGTACCGGGAAATCCAAGAGAAAGTGTCATTGAATTTAACAAGAAATGCAAAGAATCAGTTTGGCTCTATCGAGATCTTTGGGAAAAACTCACGCAAAGAATGGCATATTGGGTGGATATGAAAAAACCTTATGTCACATATGAAAATAAATATATCGAATCAGTTTGGTGGGTGATTGCGCAAATTTTCAAAACTAAAAATAAGAATGGCGAAAGTTTGATTTATCAAGGTCACAAAGTCGTGCCATATTGTTATCGTTGCGGAACAGCGCTTTCTTCTCATGAAGTGGCGCAAGGTTATCAGGTCGTGAAAGACAATTCAGTTTTTATTAAATTTAAATTAAAGCCAGAACAAGAATTCGGAGGAGGTAAATATAAAACTAAGGACAGCGCTTACATTTTAGTTTGGACAACTACACCTTGGACACTCCCAGGCAATGTTGCATTAGCGGTTAACAAAAATGTAAAATATACGTCACTTCGGATAAAAGATATTCCAGAATTGATTATCGTCGCTAGCGATTTGATTGAAAAAATATTCAAAGACAAAGAAATGGAAATAGTGCATGATGATATGAGTGGTAATGACTTAATTGGTCTTGAATACGAACCGCTTTATGAAACTAATGATTCTGACAAAAAAGCTTACCGAGTTGTCTCGGGTGATTTTGTGACAACGCAAGATGGAACTGGAATAGTGCATATCGCTCCAGCCTTTGGAGAGGACGACAGTAATGTTGGACGAGAAAATGATTTACCAACTCTAATTACCGTGGACACGGAAGGAAAAATGTCAGCGGAAGTTCCTGGATTTGGAATTCCAGTTAAAAAGAAAAATGAAAAAAACAAATATGCAGTCGATGAATTAATTCTAGAGGACTTGAAAAAGCGCGAGTTGCTTTTCAAAGAAGAATTGTATGAACATGATTATCCATTTTGTTGGAGATGCGATACTCCTTTGATTTATTATGCTAAGCCATCATGGTTTATTCGGATGAGTGAGTTCTCGGAAAAATTAGTAAAAAATAATGAGAAGATAAATTGGATTCCGGAGCATTTTAAAGAGGGTCGTTTTGGTGAATGGTTGAAGGGTGTTAAAGACTGGGCAATCTCTCGAGAGCGTTATTGGGGAACACCTTTGCCAATTTGGAAATGTGAAAAATGTGGCGAAACAAAAATAGTCGAATCTATTAATGAAATAAAAGAACAATTAGGTAATCCAAATAAATTGTTTTTGATTCGTCATGCAGAGGCAGAAAATAATATAAAGAATATTTTGAATTGCCTTCCGGAAACAAAGAAGTATCCATTAACTGCGAAGGGGAAAATGCAAGCTAAAAAAATTTCAGCGGACTTAAAAGAGAAAGGAATAGATTTAATTTTCAGCTCGCCAATTTTAAGAACCAAGGAAACTGCCGAAATTATTTCAAAAGAAATAGGTGTTAAAATTGAATTTGATGAAAAATTGCGAGAATGGGATTCGGGAGAATTTAATGGAAAAACGGATAATGAATTATTGGAAGTATATCCAAATTGGTTTGATGAAAATAGAAAAAAAGATAAAGCTGGCGTAGAGGGATTAGTGGATGTATTGGAAAGAATGCGGTTATTTTTAAATGAAATAAATGAAAAATATAAAGGAAAAAATATTGTTATAGTATCTCATGGTGATCCTCTTTTGGTTCTGGAATCGATATTGTTAGATGAAAAAACTGCAAACTTGGAAAAAGATTATTATCCTAAAAAAGGAGAATATTTAGAGTTTTATTCAAAAAGATTTGATTTACATAAGCCTTTTATCGATGATGTTAAATTAAAATGTTCTTGCGGAGAAGAAATGCAAAAAGTGCCAGAAGTTTTGGACGTTTGGTTTGATTCAGGCTCGATGCCGTTAGCTCAATTCTATTATCCCGCCTCAGCGAGTGCCGAGGAAAAAGAAAAAGTTGAAAGTGGAAAGTTTTTTCCGGCTGATTATATTTCCGAAGCAGTGGATCAAACTCGCGGGTGGTTCTACACTCTGCACGCCATTGCCACACTTCTCAATGAATCCGGAAAAGTTCCAACCGGCTATGCTTTCAAAAATGTTATTTGTCTCGGGCATATTTTGGATGCTAAAGGCAAAAAAATGTCTAAGTCAAAAGGCAATGTCATTGAGCCAATGAAGGTTATGGATGAATATGGCGCGGATATGCTTCGCTGGATGCTCTATACGATAAATCAACCAGGACTTCCGAAAAAATTTGATATCAAAAATATGAAAGATATTATGAATCGAGTTTTCCGCATGCTTTGGAATTCATATTCATTTTTTGTGATGTATGCAAATATAGACGGTTTTCAACCGCAAGATACAAGATACAAGATACAAGATACAAAAAATCTTCTTGATAAGTGGATTATTTCTGAAATGCAAATGCTTATCAAAAATGTAGATGAAAAATTAGAGGCGTATGATGTTTATAGTTCTGCAAAATCAATTGAAGTTTTTGTGGATAACCTTTCCAATTGGTATATCCGCCGAAGTCGAAAGCGGTTTTGGAAATCGGAAAATGATGGTGATAAAAATGAGGCCTATGAAACCTTGCATTATGTTTTAATAACCCTTTCAAAATTGATGGCGCCGTTTACGCCGTTTATCTCTGAGGAAATTTATCGGAATTTATCCGGCGCCGTAGAGACGCAAAATTTTGCGTCTGTACACTTGCAAGATTTCCCAATCGCGGATGAAAAATTAATTGATGAAAAATTGAATGAAGAGATGGCGAAGACGCGGGAGATAATTAGCGTTGGATTGCAAAAAAGAGCCTTGGCGAAAATAAAAGTTCGCCAACCTTTGAGAGTAGCAAGTATAAAGTACAAAGTAGGAAGTGAAGATATTATTGATATAATAAAAGAAGAACTAAATATCAAAGAAGTGAAAATAAACGAGAATCAAGAGGAGGAGATTATTCTTGATACCGAAATCACCCTCGAACTAAAACTTGAAGGTCAAGCGCGAGAGGTGATTCGTTTTATTCAAGAAATGCGAAAAGAGGCCGGCTTCGAAGTTGACAATCGAATCGAAATAGTTTATAGTGGTGAATCAATAGTTCTTGAAAAATTTAATATATTAATCGCCAAAGAAACTTTGGCGAACGACATATCATCTTCCGACGAAATCTCCGGAGATCTCAAGAAAGTTTTTGAGATGGATGGAGAGAATTTGGAAATTGGGATTAGGAAAATAATTTAACAAGGAGAAGGAACGATGAAGAAAATAATAGCGAGTGTAGTTTTCCTGGCATTATCGATTATTTTCCACAACAAAACTTTGCCAGGCGTACTGCATAATTTCTCATTATTTTTTATTGGTGCGAGTTTGTTTTTTGTTTCAAAAAGTATAACCAATTTCATTTTTCGAGATAAGGGAGATCTCGAAAAAATTAAAAAAGAAAATGAAGACGAAGATGAATATAGGGGAGATATTGGAAATTGGGGTTAAAAATAATCCAGCAAGGAGGTCGATGATGAAGAGAATTATTATTGGTATAGTTCTGTGGCTTTTGTCGGCGGGTGTAGTTTTTTTCAAAACCAATCCGTCGACTGGAGCAACAGACGGTGTAATATTTTTTTCCTTGTTTGTTGTTGCAGCGGGATTATTTTTTTTCGGAACAGGATTAGTTGACATATATTACAACGACAGGCGACTCGGATGATTCGGGGGTATCGTGTTTCAATGGATTGTCGCAATAGTGGCCATCATAGCCGTGTTAGTTCTATACGGCATAGTTTTTCTCCCTTATATATTAGGAGGAGAAAAAATGAACAATAATCTTTACCGGCGGTTTCGCGAATCTCTCGCAAACCGCCGTTGTTTTTTTTGAGCGCTTGCCAAAAGGGCAAAAGTCTGCTATAATGGTTATGTAAGTGGCTAAGGAAAGCCACAAAAGCATTGAAAGCCGGGTGAAAAGCCCGGATTTTTTTATTTACGAACTACCTGCCTCATCGGCAGGCAAGCGAATCTAACTAAAGTACGAATTCGTAATTTCGCTTAATTTGTATTTTCGTAAATACTATTATGATTAAGAGACTAAAAATCAAATTAATAGAAGAGTTTTTCATGGAAACAGTTGCAATTGCGATTATGTTTTTCATTTTTGCTGTGCCGATAATGGCGAGCGAGATCAACCCTGGAAAAGTTATTCAATTAGTTAACATCGCTCGAGAGAAAGAAGGCTTGGCTCCCTTGAGTCAAAGCGAAGTACTTTCTAAGGTGGCTAATGAAAAACTCAATGATATGATTGAAAATCATTATTTCGCGCATACTTCGCCAAAGGGGAAAACCCCGTGGCATTGGTTCTCACTCGAAAATTATGACTATCAATTTGCCGGAGAAAATTTAGCTATCAATTATGCCAGCGCTGAAGAACAACAAAAAGCTTGGATGAATAGTCCAACGCACCGAAAGAATATTTTGAATTCTGATTACAAAGAAATCGGTGTGGCGTTTGGTGCTGGAGAGATAGACGGGGAAATGTCACTTATTACAGTGCAAGAATTTGGAACAAGAGTTGACGCAGTGGGATTGATGAAAGAAGGAGAGAATTCCATAATGCAAAAAAGTACAAATTTATTGAAACAGGGAAGTGGAATTTTGCCACAAGTTTTGTCGATAAAAAATGAGACGCCGGTCAAATCTAATTTGATAAACAATGACTCTAAGATAGATCCAGCAAAAATTTGGCCAGGCGTGTCTAACTTTGCATCTATAGTTGCGACTGTTTTGTTTCTGAGTTCACTGGTACTCTTGCCAATTGCTTTTTTAGCCGTAGCTTGCGACAAAATATATGTGGCTCACGGAATGAAGAGAAATTCACCCTATGGAATACGGACTTAGAATATTCTCAAAACCATAGGTTAGCCCTAACTTTAAAATATGATTGGAGTTTTAAATAATATTATTCCATAGGGTAAATAGATAAAAAACAATTTAATATTTTTCCCCCACCACTTTCAGCTTTTGTTTTTCTGTATAAATTAAACAAAGCTATAAACTAACTTGAAGCTAATTTTTTTGAAAAAATTTTTAAAGCTAAAAGTGGTGGGGGACAAAAAAAAGGCCGAAAAAGCCTAAAAAAAGAAAGGCTAGATTCCTTGCCTTGTCCCGATAGATCGGGAAACAAAAACAAAAACAAAAAATTCCACCAGCTGGGTGGTTTTTTTGATGGAGTTAAGATTATGAAACCACAAATTTTTCCTTTGTCAACAGGGGCAAAACACTGGACAAATTTTTATGTATATAGTAAATTAAATCTGTCAAAGTGTTTTAAATGCGGGTGAAATGGACACAACTAGTAAGAGAATTTTAGCTGTCGAAAAACAACTAGAGCGTGTTGCCTTTTTAAAGGCAGTCAGTTTTGGTTGTTTTTTGTTTTGATAAATAAATTATTTTTAATTTGAGCTTATGAAAATTATAAAAAAGATCGCGAAGAAATCGAAAAGAGTAGCAGAAAAAATTCTCTATTCTTTTGTGGTGATGATGATGGTTTTGCAACCCGTGAGCGCCCCAGGAGTTCTTCGGGCTATTGCAGCTGATGAAGCAAGCGAAGAAGTTGTTTCTATTTCTGATGATTCAAAAGAAGAATCGAAAGAAGAAATAAAGGAAGAAGTAAAAGAAGAGCCTAAGGCGGAGGTAGCTAAGGAATCAACTCCAGAGCCAAAAGAAGACCCAAAAGTAAAAGCTGTTACTCCAGCTGAAGAATCAATTCCGGCAGTAGAAGAAAATATTGTTCCATTAACAGAAACTGTCGATACTCAAACAATTGAAATCACAGGTGAAGGACAAATTACTCCTGAGGCGGCATCAATTGTTGCGCCAAAAAAGGAAACTATAACAGAAGAAGGTTCTGATAATGACGCAAAAGACGAGGAATTGAAAAAGGATATCTGGTCGAAAGATGGCGACAAAGAAACAACCACCGAAAATGTGAGACTTAATGAAAAATATGTCGCTCCGCAAAATGGAGAAGTGAGTGTTACTTTCACAAAATTACCTGAAAATTCGGGAAAACTTTCGATGGAAGAAATAACATTGACTGATGAGCAAATCAAAATTCTTGGTGCACTTTCCAATAAAGCTTATGACATTACTTCTGATATGGCGGACGGAACCTTTGAATATGATCTAACTCTTCCAAAACCAGAGGGTCAAGATAATGTGCAAATTAAATATGCGGAGGAAAAATCACAACTAGATGAAGCAAAAACAGTTTCTGAAGATGACACAAAAATCGAAGATAGAAAAGTTTCAGTAAATCTGGATCATTTTACGATTTTTATAGCAACTTATGCTAGTAATTATATGACTGATAAGCCTTCTTACGTTCAGGGGAATACGGTTTATATAAAAGCAGGGGAGCTTTCTTCTAGTAATAAAGTGTATGAAATTATCGTAAATGATCCTTTAGCAACGCGTGAATATACATCTAATTGTGATAATCGAAATAATGATCATGAAATTAGAAAAACCGATCCACTCGCCCTTGATGCGCCTCTTGGCACTTGGACGACAGAGTTGTATCAATATGAGGATAATAACTGTAATGGAAATAAGATCTTTTTAGCAAGGGATACTTTCAATGTAACAGCGTTGCCAAGACCTAACTTAATTGTAACCAAAACTAATAATGCAGGAGGGAGTGTGACACTCGGAGATTCATTCGTTTGGACAATTCGAGTTTCTAATATTGGTGATGCTACTGCAAACTTCAAAAATAATAATGAAATATTAAAGGACGAAATGCCTAGCGATGATATGGATAATTATAGTAATGTATCAGTTGTGAAATCGGCAGGCGTGATAGGAAATATTGAATGTGACGTAAATGGTGCGGGTGGAGGGGCATCTAATCAGGATCTTAAATGTAAGGCAATTAATGATGTCAATATGCCAGTGGGTAGTTATTTTGACGTATCAGTGACAGCCCATCCAACAGCGGAAGGGACATTTACAAATCCTGTCGAAGGAAAAATATGTAAAGTTGATTCTGAAGGTAGCGATGGAAAGATTGATGAATCAAATGAGAATGATAATGATTGCAATAGTAATGTGGTGAATGTTTCTGTTGAAGACACTGATGCTGATGATGATGGAATTGAAGATGATGAAGATAATTGCCCTTTAGTAGCTAATTCAAGCCAATCAGATGTTGATGGCGACGAAGTGGGCGATGCTTGTGATAATTGTCTTATAGTTTCTAATGCAAATCAGGCAGATTCTAATAGCAATGGAATAGGTGATGTTTGCGAAAGTGTTTTGCCTTTGCCTGTTGACGGGGGTTGGTCAGATTGGGGCGAATGTTCTGTAACTTGTGGAGGAGGAATACAAACTCGAACCTGCACCAATCCTGCTCCAGCTTTTGGTGGAGCTGAATGTGAAGGGGATGATACTCAATCTTGTAATATCCAAGAATGTCCGGTAGAAGAAAAAATAGATATGTGCCATACAATAGGGCAAGATTCATGGAATAAGCTTAATGTTAATAAAAATTCAACCGCAGGAGGTCATGATGGTCATGATGCGGATATTATTCCAGCCTTTAGTTATGGTGATGGCGAAAATTATCCAGGAAAAAATTTAGATTATTATTTTGAAGAGGGAATAACCGGACAGGATATATTGGATAACGGTTGTATGATGCCAACATCCATAGATGGTGCTTGGTCAGACTGGAGTGAATGTTCTGCTGTTTGTGGAGGTGGAACGCAAACTCGAACTTGTGATAATCCAGCGCCAGCTTTTGGCGGATTAGGATGTGAGGGAGAAAGTGTTCAAACTTGTAATACACAGATGTGCCCAGTGACGCTTAGCTCAATTCACGGAGTCAAATGGAATGATAGTAATGGTGATGGGGCAAAAGATGAAACAGAGATTTTTCTTTCTGGCTGGACAATAAATTTATATCAACGAAATGGCGAAGATTATAATAGTGAGCCAATTCAAAAGATGGATACTTCTGGCGAGCAGGAACATTTCGGTTGGTATTGGTTTGAAGATCTTATCCCAGGAGAATATAAAGTTTGTGAAACGCAACAAACCGGTTGGCGACAAACTTTTCCAAGTGAATCGAGTTGCTACACGATAAATCTTCCCGACGGAAATTCCTATGGATTTCAGGAATCGCAAAATTATGTTAGCGGACCAGAATATAATTTTGGTAGTCAACAGATGGGAAAAATAAAAATAATCAAAACTACTGAACGTAATACAAGTAGGATATTTCCTTTTACGTCTGATTTTGCAGGGGCATTTAATTTAGGTCAAAATGGAATATGGACGAGTAACTATCTAATTCCTGGAACATATAATATTTCCGAAGGACGCTACGATAGTGATCATTGGTCCTTTAAACGTCTTGATTGCGTGGATTCGACTGGTCTTGCAACTTTTATGAAGAATAAAAAAGCAGTGACAATTAATTTATTGGCGGGTTCTGATATTACTTGCACATACTATAATGATTATTCTCGAAATGAAGATAATGATGACGATGACGATGATGATGGAATAAATATGACTTTAGCTAGTAGGATAATTCCCGGTGTGACAAATCAGGTCAATCAAGAAACACAAGAAAATTCTAATCAGGATAATGGTCTTGACGGACAAGTTGAAGGTGTGCAATCCAATCCAGAAGTAGCTGGCACAGAAAACAAATGTAGCGAGTGGCCTTTGTGGGTGTGGATTCTAATGCTACTTGCATACACAGGAATATTTAGCTTCTCTACTTTTAATAAATTCAAGGAAGGAAAGAATCTTCCATGGGTATCTCAAGTGATAGAATTGGCTGTGATTCTGTTTATCTGGTATTCCTATGAAGTATGCCGATTTTACAAATGGCTTCCCTGGACAGCAGTGCTTGGAAGTGGAGTAATTTATGCTATTTTCTATTTTACTAAGAAAAAAACTATTCAAAAATCTGAAATTAAATAGGAATCAATTCAGACTCATAAAAAACAAAAACTCCACAAATGGGGTTTTTGTTTGACTAAAATTTTAAAATATGCCAGAATATACAAAAGCTTAGAAACATAGGCTTTTGTTGTTTTTTGACAATTTAATGATTCAAAAGGACTTACGCATTTGGTGATATTTTTTGTCATTAGATGCGTGAGTCCTGATTTGATATTAACATCAGCTAAACCCTTAAGGAGGAGGAAAGATGATGAAGGCGCTACTTATTTGCAAGGACGCTGAAGCTGAGAATGAAGCAAAAAAACATTTTAAGTTGAAAGAAGATGTGAAATGTTTTTTTGATGTTGCGGAGGCGATGGCGTGGCTTTTAGTTGAAGATCCTAAACCACATTTTTTGGTGGTGGATTTAAAGATGGTGGGTGATTTTATTCCGAGGCTGGGAAATATTTCTCCGCAGTCGTCCATTATTGGAATGTTGAGCAAAACATCAGAAGAGCAAAAACTTTCAAAAAAAGGAATGTAAAAATGAGTAAAAAAAAGGTGATGCTGGTTGATGATAACGAACAAGTCCTGACAGTAACGACAAGGATTTTATCTGCAATGGGCTGGGAAGTTCTTGCATTTCCAGATCCGCAAGTTGCCGTGGAAATTGTAGATAAAATAAATCCAAAAATCGATTTGCTTTTTACTGATTTTAACATGCCTCGAATGAATGGAGCGGAATTGATAAAAATAATAAAAGAAAAAAAGCCGAACATTAAAACCATATGCATGTCAGGTCTTGATAACAAAAAAGATTGTGATTCTAATGGTTGTAATATTTTTTTATCAAAACCTGTGGGCGTTAGTGAGATACAGATGGCAGTGGATGAATTATTTCCACCAAGGTCAAGATAAAAAATCAGAAAAAAGAAAGAGTCTCACCGCAGAACCATTGCGATGAGGCTCTTTTTATTTTCTTTTGAAGATAGTAGAATAGATATATGGAATATAAATATAATGCGATTGTGTTGAATAAGATTGATACTGGGGAAACTGACCGAGTTTATGTGGTTTACACTCGAGAAGCTGGGCGAATTTTGGCGCGGGCGATTGGGGTCAAAAAACCTAATGCGAAATTGGCGGGCAACTTGGAATCAATAACACAGTGTGAAATCTTCTTGGCTAAGGGCAAGGGTCGGGGTAATGTGACGGGCGTGATTGGGGTGGAAAATTTCTTGGCGATCAAGCAAAACATTGAAGCGCTGGAAAAAGTCTTTGGGGCAATGAAAATTTTTAATCGTTTGATGACGCAAGAGGAAAAAGATGAAAAAACTTTTCAACTTCTGTTGGATTATTTATCCGCGATGAACGAGGTAGCCGGAAAAACCGAGGGGGATTTTTTGAAATTCGATATTTATACGCTAGGATTTATTTTTAAGCTTTTGCAAAATTTAGGCTACAAACAGGAAGTTAAAAAATGCGCTGTTTGTGTCGGTAAACTAATTTCGGGAGAGAATTATTTTAGCGCCCAGAGGGGCGGGATAATTTGTGCTGTTTGCGCCAAACTTGAGATAAGAAAAATAAGGGTAACTGATGAGGCGGTAAAATTCATTCGGATTGTGCTGGATAATAAGATTGAAAATCTTGGCAAGGTGAAGCTTGAAAAAAAGAGTTTGAATAATTTGAAAATTATCGTGCAGGAAGCGGTGAGGTGGATAACGAATTAGACTCCTCGCCACTTTCTTTTTGCCCAAAAAGAAAGTGGCAGAAAGAAAAAAGGCCACCCTAATAAAATAAAGAAATAAATTTTCGATTTTCTCGCTAAATTTACTAACTCCCCTTATGCACAGAATGAGTAAATTTTTAACGCGCTAAAATCTCAATTTATAATTCTTTATTTTATGGGGTGGGGAAGAAAGAAAAAAATTAGAAAACTCGACATTGGAGAATGGTTGGTTGTATTGTTAAAAATCAAAAAATCTAGTATTATGATAGTATAAAAAACAAAGATAAACCTATGTCACTTCGAGATATTAAAAATAATCTATATAAAAAAGATGCGCCGGAGAATTTGTCGGAGCATGAAATTAGTAAATATGATCCAACTATCGCCAAGAATACTGGAGAAATGAGCAAGGGTGAAAAAGATTTATGGGCGAAAAAATCTGGACTTGGGCAAACAGAAAAAAAGGCCATCAAAAAAGGTTTGATTGTCGGAGCAATTATCATCGGGATAATTATCGCTTTGGCTATTTTTGCGATAGTTCGACAAATTATTTTTCAATCGGGCAATGCCACCATCGAAATCGTGGGGCCGACGCAAGTCAATAGTGGTAAACTTTTAACGTATGAGATTACCTATAAAAATGAAAACCGGCTTACGATAAAAAATGCAGTCTTGCGCATTAATTATCCGGAAAATTTCAAGCCGGAAAACAATCCTGATTTCAAATCGGACAATCTTACTTCAGGAAGTTTCAATATCGGAACAATCAAAGGGAAAACTCAGGGGAAAATTATATTAAATGGAAAAGCTTATAGCCCTAAGGGTGCGCTTATCTACCTCAAAGCCGTAATGTCGTATAATCCCTCCGGTTATTCCAGTCAATTTCAAGCCAATAGTCAATTGGGAGTGAGTGTTAATTCTGCACCAATTACTTTGGAAGTGCTGGCTCCGCAAAATGTTTCAAGTGGGGATGCGGTGGATTATCAAATAAATTATCGAAATGATGGCGGTGAAACTATAAATAATTTGGTGGTTAAGATTGAATATCCTGATCAGTTTACTTTTTCTTCGGCTAGCCCGAAAGCATCGGCGGATAATAACACTTGGGATATTGGAAATATTCCAGCTGGGCAAAGTGGAAAGATTGTGGTAAGTGGGAAATTAGAAGGAGAAAGGGATAATATCAAAACAGTCCAAGCGAGCATTGGAGTGTCCCAGCAAAATGAATTTGTGGTGTATAACAGTGAGAGTGCCGAGACAAAAATGATTTTTTCTCCTCTGGCAATAATCCAAGCGGTTAACAAGAAAAAAAATCTTAATGTTAATGCAGGTGATACTTTGGAATTTGAAATTGCTTATAAAAATAATGGCAATGTGGGACTGCGCGATGTTATCATCACTGAAAAAATAGACAGCGCTCTTTTGGATTATTCATCACTGAAATTGAAAAGTGGAAGTTTTGATACGGACAGCCGGACAATTACTTGGAAGGCTTCGGATATAGAAGAGCTGGCTAATTTAGGCGCGAACCAAGGCGGACTGCTGAATTTTTCTATTCGAGTTTCAAATACTTTTCCAGTTGGAGAAAAAAAGGATAAGAATTTCATAATCAAAAGTGTGGCTAAAATTGACAGTCCGGATGTGCCGACCCCGATTTCTATGAATAAAATAATTTCTAGTAATGAGATTAATATGAAAGTTAATTCAGTGGTGGCGGTGAGCGTGAAGGGATATTATGCGGATAAGAGCATTTCAAATTCCGGTCCAATTCCGCCAAAAGTTGGGGAAGAAACAACCTATACAATTCACTGGAAAGCGCTAAATATTTCTAATAATGTTTCCGGAGTCAAAGTTTCTGCAATTTTGCCGACTAACTCGCAAATGACCGGAAAAATTTCTCCTGAAGGGGCGAATCTGGAGTATAATTCCAGAACTAACGAAATAGTTTGGACAATTGGCAATATGGAATCTGGTACGGGACTACTTTTGGAATCGCCAGAAGTGGCTTTTCAAGTTAAGATAAAGCCTTCGCCAGATCAAGTTGGAAGAGAGGTGGGACTCTTAGGAAAAACAACAATAACCGCCAAGGATCTTTTTACCGAGGAAAATATCACCGGAGAGTATGAAGCAAAAAATACTAATCTTATGGAAGATGCTTCGATAGCGGGGAAAAATCGGGTGGTGAATTAGGGGGGGGTCGAAGATTATTATTAAAAATTAAAAAATAACTCGAAAGCGTATTTTAATAATCAGAAATTTTCCCTCAATCGACGGCGGATAAGGAAAATTTCTGAATAAAATACACTTTCTCAAACAGGATTTTTTAAATTTTAATAATAATCTTCTTGTAAATATGGATATGAAAGGTATGTTTGAGATAATTTCGAAAAATAAAAATAGTCGAGTTGGAGTAATTAAACTCAAAAACGGAGAAGTTAATACTCCGTTTTTTATGCCTGATGCGACACGCGGTTTTGTGCGATCAATTGACAACGAAATCTTGGAAGAAATTGGGCTGGAAGCGATTCTCATTAACACCTATCATTTGTTTCTAAATCCGGGAATGGAAATTATAAAACAGGCGGGTGATGCTCATAACTTTATGAATTGGTCGCGACCATTGCTTAGTGATTCCGGTGGATATCAGGTTTTTTCTTTGATTCACAAAAATCCAAAACTTGGAAAGATTGCGGACAACGAAGTTATTTTTCGTTCGCCCACTGATGGCTCAAAGCATATTTTGACGCCAGAAATTGCTATTCAGATTCAATTTGATTTGGGGGTGGATATGATGGTGTGCTTGGATGATCCGCCACCTAATGATTATCCAAAAGAAAAAATTGCGCAGGCGGTTGAGAGAACGATTAGATGGGCAGGTCGATGCAAAAAAGAATATCAAAAACAAATTGAAAAAAGAAAAATATCTGAGGCGGATAGACCGTTGATTTTTGGAGTTATTCAGGGTGGAGAATATTTGGATCTGCGAAAACATTGCACCGAGGAGCTGGTGAAAATTGGTTTTGATGGTTATGGTTTTGGCGCGCGGCACATTGATGCGCAGGGTAATTTTATGGAAGAAGTGGTACGAGAAACAGCTAATTTTATCCCAGAAAATTCTTTGCGTTTTGCTTTGGGCGTGGGTACGCCAGAGGATATTGTGAAATGTTATAGTTTCGGCTGGGATATGTTTGATTGCGTGATTCCGACAAGAGAGGGGCGACATGGCCGTTTGTTTTTGCGAAATAGCGTAGAGACGCAAAATTTTGCGTCTTTACAGGACGGAAAATTCTACGAAACAATTAATATTAATAACGGAAAATATAAAAATGATTTTTCGCGCGTTGACGAGAATTGTGATTGTATGTTATGCAAGAATCACACGAAAGCTTATTTGCATCATCTTTTTGCTTCCAAAGAAATGCTCGGGATGAGACTAGCCGCGATTCATAACTTGAAGTTTTATGCGGATCTACTGAGGGGGCTTCGTGGTTGATTAAGTTGTCATCCTGAATTTATATTTTGTCATCCTGAACTTGTTTCAGGATCTCTATTAATCTATGAAGCAATATTGTGTTTACATTATTACTAATAAACTAAACAAAGTTCTTTATATTGGATTTACTGGGAATTTACCAAAAAGAATTTATGAACATAAAAATAAATTAGTAAAAGGATTTTCTGAAAAATATAATTTAACAAAATTAGTTTATTTTGAGCAAACAACTGATGTTTATTCTGCTATCTCCCGAGAAAAACAACTAAAAAATTGGCACAGAGATTGGAAAATAAACCTAATAACTAAAAGTAATCCCAATTGGATAGATTTATATGACACACTATTAGATGCTGAAACAAGTTCAGCATGACAGTCTTTTTTATTTTGTCATCCTGAACTTGTTTCAGGATCTCTAACGTAAATTATTATGAGAAAAAAAATAGAATTATTGGCGCCGGCGGGAAGTTTGGAGAAAATGAAATATGCCTTTGCTTATGGTGCGGATGCGGTGTATTTTGGGGTGCCGGATTTTTCTCTGCGGGTACGAATTAATAAATTTAGTGAGCAGGATATTTTGGAAGCGGTCGCCTATGCTCATAAACTAAAAAAGAAAATATATGTAACGCTCAATATCTATGCTCATAATCAACATTTAGAAAGAGTGGAAAAGCATTTGAAATTTTTGAAAGAAATTAAAATTGACGGAATTATCGCTAGCGATCCTGGGATAATAAATTTGGTCAAGAAATATTTGCCCAATGTGGACATCCATCTTTCCACCCAAGCCAATGCGACTAATTTTGAAGCGGTGAAATTTTGGAAAAGTTTGGGAGTGAAAAGAATAATTTTGGCGCGGGAAGTGACGCTCAGAGAGATTGAAGAAATTTCCAAAAAAGTGAAGGGTATTGAGTTGGAATATTTTGTACATGGCGCCATGTGTATGAGTTATTCCGGTCGGTGTATTCTTTCGAAATGGATGAACAACAAAAGCGCTAATTTGGGGGATTGCACTCAGCCATGCAGGTGGAAATATAAAACAGTTAGAGATGAAAAGGATAGGTATGAAATGAATGTTGAAGAGGATCGGCATGGGACATATTTTTTCAATAGTTATGATATGAATTTGATTTCGCATATGGAAGATTTGGTGAAAGCCGGGATAAGTTCTATGAAAATCGAAGGTCGGGCGAAAAGCGTCTGTTATGTCGCAGTAGTGACAAGGGCATATCGAAAGGTAATTGATGCAATTGTAGAGACGAGGCATGCCTCGTCTGTACGGAAAGTTATTCTGGAACAAAAAAAAGAATTAGATAACTTAGTGCATCGCGGATATTCAACCGGCTTTCTTTTGGAGCAAGAGCCGGCGCATAATTTTGAAGGAAAACTTTTTGGTGCCAAGGTTGAATTTGTTGGGGAAATGAGAGGTGTAGAAGGAAAATTGAATATCATGAAAATTCATAATGCGGTTTTGAAAAACGACAAAATTGAAGCTATTACTCCGGAAAAAAACATTGCGATTAAGATCAAAAAAATATTTAACGACCAGAAAAAAGAAATTTCCGAAGCCCACGGCGGACACAAAAAATTATACTATTTTGAATTCGACAAAATTTTGCCGGAGGGAAGTTTGATTAGGCGAACTGCGCTTACTTTTTCTTTCCGCAAGAAAAAGTAACAAAAAGAACTCTCAACCGAGCTCACGTGCCAATAAATTCTTCGTTTGCTGGCTAAAATTTATAACTCGACCCGACCAAATGCGTCGGGTCTCAAGCAGGATAAATTTTTTAACGCCAGCTCACTCGAATTTATAATGTCACGTTTTGCAAGGTTGAATATCATAAATACAAGTAGGTATTTTATTGTTTTATTTAAGCCAAAAAAACAGCATCTTTCAATTTTATCGATAAAATTTTTCGCCCAGCTATTGACAAATTCTGTCAGTATGCTATAAAGTCTGGATGCCAAACTTAGCATCGAAAGGAGGGATGTCCAATGAAGACACGTGCCAGTACCACAGGGGCCAGTGCCCTTAATTTTTGTGAAAACATTTGATCCGCCGGCGACCTGGCCCAGTAGTAAGCGATTTGCCCGGAGTAATCCCAAGGATTATGTCGAAGGGTGAATTGTAGTGCTCCTTTGTATCGCAAAGGAGAACCTTAAAAAAAGGAGAAAAGGCATGAGACGATTTCGTCGACGGCCAACATCTGGATTTACCTAGCTAGGCTGATCCAAATGCAAGGGCGCTTAATCTTTCGAGATAGCGCCCTTTTTTTATTTTCCAAAAATTAACCGCTTAAGACAAAATACGAATCAATGTTTTTCCGAATAATTTTATTCTTACCAAAAGCGTGATGCAATCAAAAACGAGATCTCGGAGAAACCAGGAACAAATGACAAAAAGTAGCATTATTTCGTGAATTCTTTTTTCGCGAATCACTTCGCGAATTTTTTTTGGGCGATGATTTTTGTCAAGAATTATTTTGGCAATATCTTCGCCAGAGACTAGGGCTTGATAGATGCCTTCGCCTGTGAAACTATCGGCTATTCCGGCGGCGTCTCCGCAGAGGAAAACATTTCCAAAACGAAAACCGCGATAGTCGCAATTAATGAGAAATGCTTCGCGAACGGAATTTTTAAGATCGATATTTTTGCTTTGAGCCCAATGCTCAAATTTCTTTTGCGCCTTAATTGGCGAAAAAAGTTTTTGCGGATACCCATAACCGATTGAAATATGATCTTTGTGGGGAAAAATCCAAGAATACCAAGCACCGAAAAATTTGGAGTGCATAAAAATTTCGAAATTTTTGAATGTACCCAATGGAAGTTTATATTGAATCGCCACACCAGCTAAACGAGTTTTCAATTTGAGATGTCGGCGGACGATAGAGTTTGATCCGTCTGCGCCGATGAGAAAATTAAATTTAATTTTTTGATTTTCATTTGTGAGGATGAAATCTTTTTCAATTCGGACGACATGAGTGCTTGTTCGCACTTCAACGAAATCACGGTTTATTTTTTCCAGTTGCCACTGGCCTAAATTTTTTCGGTCAACTGTGTAGAAAAAAATACCGTCAAATTTTATAGCAGAACGGAAATGTGGAGAATTGAAAATTATCTCATTATATTTATAGTTAATGATCTCTTCTGGCAGATTAAGATAATTTATACTTTTCCGCGTAAGGCCTCCAGCGCAAATCTTCGGTCCAATTTCTGGGTTTTTTTCTAGAAGTAAAACCCTTTTCCCCGCATCGCCTAGAATTTTGGCAGCATTCAGGCCAGCTGGTCCCGCTCCGATAATAATTATTTCGTAAGATTCCATAGGATTATTTAAGGATATTTATATATAGTATAGCGGTAATTTTGGGAAATAAAAAGGAACCAAGTTTTAATTGACTAAATTCTAAAAATTTTGTAATATAAAAATAGAAAAAACTTTCAGGGGTTGGATCCTGAGAGACAATTGAATAAAATCAAGGTGTTCGCCAATTGGCGAGAAGCTAGATGGAAACGCGAGGAACCTCGTTCTAGTAATTGAAAGACTTTTAAGTGTCTTTGAGTTGTTGGAATGGGGTTTTTTAGTTCGTAATTTCTTAAAATTAATTTTATGACAAAAGAAGATAACATGCCCTCCTCTTCGGCGGGTAAAATGGAAAAAATCGTGTCGCTTTGCAAGCGGAGAGGTTTCGTGTATCCGAGTTCGGAAATTTATG
>DCUU01000038.1:1382-21767 GCA_002328565.1 Candidatus Moranbacteria bacterium UBA2206 | reverse complement strand
CTTTGGCGGGGGTGTGCTGACTATATTTTTTGTTCTTTGGATATTTCGTTTTTTTAAATCTAAACCCTTTTTATAGGAGGAAGGATAAATGAAAGCGAAGAAAAATCTTAATAGTTGGATTCTGGGGCTTGAAGTAAATCCGGAAGTTAAGGCGATTTTATTTCAAGAAGTAGAAAGATTGGAGGATCTTGCGAGGAAACTTGGGATTAATTCTCGCAAAAAAATAGATGATTTGATGGTGGGTTGTGGATTTTGCAGAGAGTTTCGCAATATTATAGCGGAACATATCTGCGGAGCAAAGTCATCCGCCAATAAGGGAATGACAATGTTCCAAAAAATCTGCATCTTCTTTTGAATGATGATGTGTTGCGGGGCTCCTCGTTGTTTAACGAGAGAGCACCTGTTTTTTGCCAATTATTTTGTTTGGGCGTAAAATATAGTTACGTAATAAATTACTTACATAAAAAAATGGAACAAAAAAATGTCGACCCGCCTAAAGTCGAGGCAGGCAAAAACCTAACTGCTTATTGTGGACTCTATTGTGGAGAATGTGGAAAATATAAAAAAGGAAAATGTCCGGGGTGTCAGAAGAATGAAAAGGCTAGTTGGTGCACGGTTCGAAAATGTTGCATGGAAAATGGCAAGCTTAGTTGTGCGGATTGCACCGTTTTTGCGAACGCGTCGGAGTGCAAAAAATTCAACAATATTTTTTCCAAACTCTTCGGTTTTATTTTTGGCTCTGATCGCCAAGCCTCAATTGATATGATCAAAGAAAAAGGCTACGACGCCTATGCGCAGGAGATGACTCGCCGTGGCACGCATTGTGTGAAGAAGAAATAATTTTTTATTTTATGAAATACATTGATCGAATTTATGGGGAGTTTGAAATAAGTGAGCCGGTGATTTTGGAAATAATCCAAAGTCCGGAAATGCAAAGGCTTAAGGGCGTGGATCAGGCTGGATATTTTGAAGCATATTTTCCTGGGACAGCGCATAGTCGTTTCGAGCATTCAATGGGGGATTATCTTTTACTAAAAAAATATGGGGCGCCAATTGAGGAACAAATCGCGGGTCTAATCCATGATGTTTCTCATAGTGCTTTTTCTCATGCCGCTGACTACTATTTTTCAACTGGATCGCAAAAAGAACATAATCATCAAGATAATTCATTTGAGGGGTATGTGAAAAATTCTAGTTTGCCAAAAATTTTGGAAAAATATAATCTTGATTTGAAATATATTTTGGGTGACAAAAATTTTCCACTTAAAGAAAATAATCTTCCTGATATTTGTTCAGACCGCATTGATTATTCCTTGCGGGGAGTTTCGATTTTTAAAATTGGAGAAAAAGAAGATGTTGGATATATTCTAGATAATCTAAAAGCAGAAAAAGGACGATGGATATTTTCTGATTTTAAGAGTGCGCAAAAATATGCGCAGTATTTCAAAATACTAAATGAAAAATATTATAGTGGAATAGTATCAGCTTTAATTTTTAGTGTAACGGGAAATTACATAAAACATGCCAATGAGAGAAAATATATTTTTTTGGAGGATTTGTATACAACTGATGACGCAGTTCTTTCGAAAATTTATGTGCACTTAAAAGAAGATAGCAAACTTCAAAAATTATTTGATCGAATGAATAATAAAGTTAAGTTTAAAAATGATCCAAATGATTTTGAGGAACATGTGTTTTGCAAATCGCGGGTGATTGATCCGCTGTGTCATCACAATGGAAAGATTATGCGAGTTTCTGAAATAAATTTAGATTGGAAAATGGTCATCAAAGAAGAAATGAAGCCAAAGGAATACTTTTTGAAATTTCTGGAATGATATTGGGGACAGCCTGTGCATAACTTTTTTGAAAAGCGCCTAAAATGGGCGTTTTTTTGTTATTTTAAAAATGGAAAAAAAGTGTTGACCAATGAGGCTTGGTGGGGTAAAATAGATTTGTAGTCTATGAAAGTGTAGAGAAGTGGGGAATTACTAATTTACGAAAGTACGAATCTAGCGAAAGTACGAATTTGTAATTTAGTTTAATTTATAAGTTTGTGAATTAATTTATGTTCATTGGTGAGTATAATCACAGCATTGATCCGAAGAAAAGATTGGCGGTTCCAAGCAAATTTCGAAGTGATTTAAAAAATAAAATAGTGATTACGAAAGGTTTGGATAAGTGTCTCATTATCTACCCGATGAAAGTTTGGCAAGAGTTGGCGGAAAAACTTGGAACACTTCCGATGGGAGAATCAACTACGCGAAGTTTTGTGCGCTCAATGTTGGCTGGCGCGGTGGATTGTGAAATTGATAAACAAGGCAGAATTTTGATTCCAGATTTTTTGAAAAGTTATGCCGATCTCGACAAAAATGTCATTATCGCGGGAGTGTATAATCGACTGGAAATTTGGGATGAAAATAAATGGGATGGATATAAAAAGAATGCTGAAAAAAACACCGATGAAGTGGCGGAGCAGTTAGGTAAGTTAGGAGTATATTAAAAAATTTTTAATTTTATAATTTTTAATTTTATAAATAAATCTAAATTTTTAATTTCTAAAAATTAAAGCATTAGAAATTATTTAAAAATTGCAAAAATTACAAAATTAAAAATTTAATACAGAATGTCTATTCATAAACCGGTATTGCTCAATGAAACGATCCAGTCGCTGAATCTCAAGGAAGGCGATATTGTGGTGGATGCGACATTTGGAGGTGGAGGACATAGTCGCGAAATTTTGAAAATAATTGAAAAAGGAAAATTAATCGGGATTGATGCGGATGAAAAAGCTATTGAAGAATCGGATTTGAAAAATAATGAGAGAGTGATTTTGATTAATGATAATTTTGAGAATTTAGAAAATATTTTAGAAACAATCGGGATAGGAAAAGTTGATGCGATTTTGGCGGATCTGGGTTGGTCGAGTGACCAGCTTATCGGCAAGGGAATGAGTTTTCAGGAAGATGAACAATTAGATATGCGACTTTCCGAAGATCAAGAAATTTCAGCGAGAAATATAGTCAACGAATATGAGCAAAGAGAATTAGAAAGAATAATCAGAGAAAATGGCGAAGAAAAATTTTGGAAAATTATTGTCAAAAGAATTGTTGAATATAGAAAAGAGAAAACAATAGAAGGGACTGTGGAGTTGGCAGAGATAGTGAAAAATGCTATTCCGGAAAAATTCAGACATGCCAAAATGAATTTGGCCACCAAAACTTTTCAGGCTCTGCGAATCGAAGTCAATCAGGAACTTGCGAATTTAGAAAAGTTTATCCCGCAAGCGATTGGAAGATTAAATCCAGGAGGGAGACTTGCGATAATTTCGTTTCATTCATTAGAAGATAGAATAGTTAAAAATAGTTTCAAGGAAAATGCTAGGGGATGCATTTGCCCGCCGGACTTTCCACAGTGTGCTTGTGGGAAAAAGCCGAAGATTGCAATCATCACAAAAAAGCCAATTGCGCCAACTGATTTGGAAGTTAGCGATAATCCAAAATCAAGAAGCGCCAAGCTTAGGGTGTGTGAGAAAATTCACCCTGTAGAATAAATTTTGTTTACAAAATTATTTCGTTAATACGAAATATTCCACAGGGTAAAAATAAATAAACAATTTAAGCACATTTAATTTTCAGGGGGACTGAAATTTAATGTCGAGAGTTTTAACCATCAATAGAAATGCTCGCAAGAGAACGACCGACGCATCATTGAATTGCTCTGTTTTTAGTATGCGAAAAAGCGTAAGAACAAAACAAACCGTTTCTCAAAATTGCCGAGGCAGTGTGAATTTCAGCCCCAAGTCAGTGACAGTAGTGTTGATTTTTATGGCATTTATATTCGGATCATTTTATCTCTATCAAGTTAATGATTTGGCGACCAAAGGTTATGAAATTAGAGACATCGAAAATGAAATCAAGAAACTCAAGGCGGATAATGAAAAAAACAAAATTCAAGAAGTGGAACTAAAATCGATGCATAACATTGAAAAGGCGGCCGAAGATTTGAATTTGGTCAGTTCTAAGGGTTCAACCTTCGTAAGTCTCAAGGGTCCGGTAGCAATGAAATAATATTATGGCAAATATAGTTTCTAAAGATTTGAGAAATAGAAAATGTAAAATAAAAAAATATTCCGACTCGAGAATTTATATATTATTCTTACTGATTTCTATTTTTGCTTTCTCGATAATTTTTCGGCTCTATAATTTGCAAATACTTTCTCGTGATTATTATACGGCATTAGCCCAGGGACAGCATTCTATTTTTTCCAATTTGATTCCAGAACGCGGAGAAATATTTTTGAGAGATAAGGATGGGGACTATCCTGTCGCGGTGAATAAGAGTACTAAACTGGCCTTTGCTGTTCCGCGAGAAATGGATGATCCAAAAAATGTAGCGGAAGTTTTATCCCGAACATTAGAATTAGATGAAACAGAACTTCGAGAAAAGCTTGGGAAAGCAGATGACATGTATGAAGTTTTGAAGCATCGCTTGAGCGATGAAGAAATAGCAAGCTTGAATAATTTAAAACTGGAAGGAGTGCATTTATCAGACGAAAGTTTCCGTTATTATCCCGGAGGGGAATTGTCTGCGCAAGTTTTAGGTTTTGTGGGTTGGAGAGGGGAAACCTTTGGTGGACGCTATGGCATTGAAAATTATTTTGACAAAGAGCTTATCGGTCAAGAAGGAAAACTTTTCCAAAATAAGGACAACTCTGGGCGTTGGATTCCAACTGGCAAAAAAGAATTAACGCATGCACAAAACGGAGATGATTTGGTTCTCACGATCGACCGTATTATTCAGTATCAAACAGAAAAAATTCTCAAAAGCGCAGTGCAAAAATTCCAAGCCGATAGGGGCACGATAATAGTCATGGATCCGCCGACGGGAAAAATTCTTGCCCTTGCCAGCTATCCTTCTTTTGATCCGAATAATTATAAAGATGCCGAACTGGAAAATTTTAGGAATATCGCAGTGAGTGATGCATATGAATCGGGTAGTGTTTTCAAAACTTTCACATTAGCTTCAGCCATTGACGATGGAAAAATTTCTCCGCAGACGTCATACATCGATACTGGCGCGGTGAAAGAAGCTGGATATACTATGAGAAATTCCGATTTGAAAGCTTATGGCAAACAAACGATGACACAAGTTTTGGAAAATTCACTAAATACTGGTGTGATATATGCAGAAAAACTTCTAGGAAATGTTAACTTTGCGGATTATATAAAAAGATTCGGTTTTGGAGAGACGACAGGCATTGAACTTCCCGGAGAGAGTGCTGGCAATATCGCTAACTTAAAAAACAAGAAAGCGGATATAAATTTTTTCACGATATCTTTCGGGCAAGGGATAACAGTGACACCGATTCAACTGGCTAATGCTTATAACGCTATTGCCAACGGCGGAACTCTGATGAAACCTCAAATTGTGGACAAAATAATTCATAGCGATGGAAGCGTAGAGGAAATTGTACCTCAAGAAATTAGAAAAGTTATTTCCCAATCAACTGCTAATCAAGTTTCGCAAATGCTTGAGAGTGTAGTGATTAATGGACATGGGAAAAGAGCTGGAGTTCCGGGATATAGAGTAGGGGGGAAAACCGGCACCGCCCAAGTAGCCAGCACAGAAAAAAAAGGCTATGAAGAGGGGAAAAATATCGGGTCATTCGCCGGATTCGCTCCAATTGATAATCCACAATTCACTATTATCGTTCGAATGGATGATCCAAAAACGGTGGAGTGGGCGGAATCTAGTGCGGCGCCGACTTTTGGAGAACTGATGAAATTTTTGCTAGATTATAAGAATATCAAACCGACAGAGGAATTTACTGACGCAGATCTAAATGCTTTTCGTCAAACGCATACACTGAATGAATATTTTATCGATAATATAAGGGATAAAAAAGAACAAGAGGATGATAAAGAAAAAAAAGATGAACAATCAAAACCATAAATCTAAGAAAATAATAATGCTAGAAAAAACCTTGCGTGTCATGGCGGTTTTACTAATCAAAAAATATAAACCTCGTGTAATTGGTATCACCGGATCAGTGGGTAAGACTTCTTCTAAAGAAGCAATTTATGCGGTTTTGTCGAATCATTTTCGGGTGAGAAAAACAGAGAAAAATTATAACAATGAAATTGGTTTGCCCCTCACGATAATCGGCGCTGAAAGCGGGGAAAGATCATTTTGGAAATGGTTGGGAGTGTCTTTCAGGTGGTTAGCTTTTTTCATATTACCTTTAAGATATCCGGAGATTTTGATTTTAGAAATGGGGGCGGATCGACCCGGCGACATCGGGTATCTAACAAGCTTTATCTCGTGCGAAGCTTCAGTTATAACAGAAATTTCTGGCAGTCATTTGGAATATTTTAAGACTATCGATAAGATTGCCAGTGAAAAATGGACGCTGGTGGATAATTTAGCGCCCAAAGGCTTTGCAGCGATAAATTTAGATAATCCAAAGCTCAAAAAATTAGCCAGCCAAAACAAAAGAGATGATATAATTTTTTTAACTTTTGGATTTTCGCCGGAGGCAGAAATTCAAGCGACTGACGTTTTATATAATTATTCTTTTGCGCAATTTGGTGACGCCAAAGAAATCAAAGGTCTTTCTTTCAAGCTCAACTATAAAGGCACAAGCATTCCGGTTCGGCTTAATAACATTTTAGCCAAACATAGCATTTATGCGGCGCTCAGTGCCATTGCCATCGGCTTGGCGTTTAAGCTTAATTTAGTGGAAATTGCGGGAGCGCTTGAAAATTTTTCTATACCGACTGGCCGAATGAATTTGATTTCCGGCATCAAAAACACCTCAATAATTGATGATACGTATAATTCTTCGCCTATTTCTGCTATCTCTGCGCTGGATGTTTTGAAAGATATTAACTCGTCTAGAAAAATCGCCGTGATGGGAGATATGCTAGAGCTTGGTGAAGAAGTGGAGTTAGGGCACAAGGATGTGGCTAAGAAATTTTTGGAAATTAAAAATGGAATATATTTTGCAGTCGGGGAAAGAATGCAATTCGCCGTCGAGGAACTCAAAAAACACAATATTAACCAGAATAGACTGTTTGTTTTTTCCGATCCAATGAGCGCTGGGAAAAAATTACGAGAAATAATCGAGCCAGGGGATTTGATTTTGGTCAAAGGTTCGCAAGGAATGCGCATGGAAAAGGTAGTGGAAGAAATTATGGCCGAGCCACAAAAATCTGAAGAACTTCTTTGTCGACAAAGTGAAGTTTGGAAAAATATTCCTTGGAAGAAAATTTAATTTAGAAAAAAATTGGTGTGGAGTAAGAATTTCGGATTAGATGGGGGAGGCAATCCGAAAAGAGAAAAAAACTCCGAGATGAAAATCTCGGAGTTTTGGAATTTTTTTTCTTGACAAAATGATTGAGATGTGCTATGGTCTATTATCGTTCGTTGAAAATTTATAGATATAAAGTGGCAATAAAATCGTTTATTTTTAATGCTTTTATTGCCATTTTATAGGTTGAATTTAATTAACATCAACAATGCTAAGGAGGTTTTATAATGGAAGAATGGAGATTAATCAAAATAAGAGAAGATGCAGAAATCATTTCTGAAAGAGAAGACGCAGAAATCATTTCCGAAAAAGAAAGACTGGCAACATATGTGGCGTTGGCAGTGGCGGAGGAAATTGTTAATAACTTAAGATTTTGGTTTGCTGATCTTTTCTCCAGAGGTTGTGATGTTCATCCCGTGATGACTCATCGTCCTATCGAAGTAACCAATTCAAGTGATGAAGGGAAAGCTTCTTTTCAATTTCGATTCAGATATGACATTGCAATAGAAGTGCATATGTTCAACATGAATACAGTGAATCGCGAAAAATCAGAAGACTGGGTTGTTTACGAAGTGCATTTTGATTATTGGCGGAGCTATTTAGATATTCATCAAAGAGAGATTCGTTATTTTGACTCTTTTCTTCTTGAAATACTTCAGATGTTCCGTCCCTGGGAAAGCCCGAGAGTGGCTTCCGAGGCTGAAAAAATCCTCATGGCTCATTGTGAAGAATTGAAAATGACAGGGTAAATTCCACACCTAAAAGTGGAATAATATTACAATTTAAAGAGGGGTATTTGCACAATCGCAAGTATCCTTCTTTTTTTATGAAAAATTTGTTTTTTGTTGCTGAAAATATCTTTTTAACGTAGAATTGAGATATGAATGAAAAAATATCACTTGATATTGAAATTGAAAAGGCAGTGAGGATATTGGCAAAATATTTGCCGGTGTCGCAGGAAAATTCGCGAAAGCCGATTCTTTTTCATGATATTCGCGTTGGTGTTTATCTTTATGAAAAAAATTATTCACGAGAGATTATTCTTGCTGGAGTTTTGCATGATGCTTTGGAGTTTAGTGAAATTACGCAGAATTTACTCAAGAAAGAATTTGGTGAAAATGTTTTGAAATTAATTAAAGCTAATTCAAAAGATCGAACAATTAAAGATTCAGATGAAAGAATTGAGGAATTGATAAAAAGATGTGCCGAAACGGGAGAAGAAGCGCTAATTGTGAAAACGGCTGATACATTAGATAGCTTCAAACACTATACTGCTACCGAAAATCAATCCGAACTTGAATATTGTCGAAAAACAACTGAAGCGATTTTCAAATATAAACCAGAAAGTTTCAAAGATTTAATATTTGATAAACTAAAAAATAAATAAGATGCAAGAGGCTTTAGTAAAAACTTGGAAAAATATTAGAATGGCAATTCCAATGACAGTGGGAATTTTAATGATTATCAGTATTCTCAATCCAATATTGAAAAATTATTACGCGAGAATATTCACTGGCAATTACTTCATAGATCCATTCATCGGAGCCTTAGCCGGCAGTATTACCTTCGGTATTCCAATAACGAGCTATATTACAGGCGGAGAACTTTTGAAAAGTGGCGTGAGTCTTTTGGCTGTCACAGCTTTTGTTTATGCCTGGACAACTGTTGGTGTAGTGATGTTACCCCTAGAAATGTCTTTTTTGGGGAAGAGATTTGCAATCGTCAGAAACTCCCTAAATTTCGTTTTTTCCATACTAGTTGCTATCCTTACAATGCTAACGCTAAATCTTTTCAAATGATAAATAAATTGAAAAAAATTTCAAACTCGGATAAATTTTTAATTGGCATTATTGGTATATATATTTTCTCTTATGTTGTTGATGCTAATTATACCAAAAATGCATTTTTTGATTTTGTCAAAAACTTTTATGAAATTATTCCAATACTGGCACTGGCCTTTGCTATAATTTTTTTGGTAGATTATTTTATTAAAGCTGAAACAATCAAAAAACATCTCGGTCAAGATTCGGGCTGGAAAGGAATAATGTACGCCCTGGTTGCGCCGATAATAATTTCTGGTCCGCCCTATGTGCTGTACCCAATTTTCGGACAATTCAAAAAACAAGGGATGAAGAGTTCCCTTATTGCAATTTTTTTCAATAACAGAAATGTTAATCCAGTTTTTGTGCCCGTAATGATTTATTATTTTGGTTTGTCATTTACGATTGTAATGTCTATTTATATTCTAATCTTTGCTATTATTGGAGGAATAATTATTGAAAAAATTAATATCTAACATCTAATAAAATTAAAAAATAATATAACTTAAAAAAATATATTTATGGAAATAACATCAATTCAATTTGTCAAAGGAGTCATTGGACCAGATAGCGCTTTGGAAAATACTTTTCCGCAAGTGGCTTTTATCGGTCGTTCAAATGTGGGAAAATCGAGCGTGATTAATTCACTGACAAAACAAAAAAAACTAGCTCGAACTAGTGCAAATCCTGGGCGCACGCAACAGATAAATTTATTTTTGATCAACAACGCTTTCTATCTTTTGGATTTACCAGGATACGGTTATGCCAAAACTTCCAAAGAAAATCAGGTGGAGCTCAAAAAAATAATTCGGGGTTATTTGTTCGAATCAACATATAAACAAAAAAAAGTAGTGCTCATCATTGATGCCAGTGTGGGTCCTAAAGAAATTGATTTGGAAATGCTGGAACTTCTCAGGAAGAACAAGAAAAATGTAGTAGTCCTAGCTAATAAGGTAGACAAAATAAAACCCTCGCTTTACAAAAAACAATTTGAATACATTCAAGAAAAGATTGGTCCGCATCTGATTATTCCCTATAGCGCCAAAAAAGATATCGGCCGAAAAGAATTACTTCGAGAAATTGCCTAAAAAATATAATTATGTCCGAATATTATAAAGCTAATCGAACTAGAAATATCTATGATCCAAAAAGCGGGGAGGCTTTCAAATTGTCTCGGTCGAGAATTGAAAATTTTATGCATTGTCCAAAATGTTTCTATTTGGATCGAAGACTTGGAATTGGACAGCCTCCAGGATTTCCATTTAATTTGAATTCAGCGGTAGACAAACTTTTAAAAAAAGAATTTGACATTCATCGAGCTAAAAAAATTGCCCATCCTTTGATGAAAGCCTATGGACTTTCGGCCGTGCCATTCCAACACAAAATGTTGGATGAGTGGCGAGAAAATTTCAAGGGCGTGCAGTTTCATCACAAACCGACCAATTTCATAATCACAGGTGCCGTGGATGATTTGTGGCAAGATGAGAATGGAGAAATAATTGTGGTTGACTACAAGGCCACCAGCAAAGATTCGAAAGTGTCGCTGGACGCCGATTGGCAGGATGGGTATAAACGACAAATGGAAATATATCAATGGCTCTTGCGAAAAAATGGTTTGAATGTTTCCGACACTGGATATTTTGTCTATTGCAACGGCAAAACTGACAAAGAAGCTTTCGATGCCAAATTGGAATTCGATATTGATCTTTTGCCCTATATCGGGGATGACTCTTGGGCGGAAAAAACCTTGCTTGAAATAAAAAAATGTTTAGATGGAAAAATTCCAGAACCAAATAAAGATTGTGATTTTTGCAACCATAGAAAAGCAGTAAGTGTCGTGGAAAAAGAATTGCAAAAAAAAGAAAATACTTTGTTCTAAAAAATAATTATTAAATTTAAAGCATATGGAAAAAATTAAAATCGAACAACATGGCTTCACGGCTTTCTCGTGGTTTGCGGGTTGGCTTTTCACCGTTGGTTTTTTGGGCTTGCCTTTTATGAAAGCGGTTATTGCGATTGTCCTATGGCCATATTTTATCGGTCAGGCCGTGGCTATGCTGATTAAATAGAAAATCAAGAACAACTCTATTTTATTTTGTAATAATATCGATGCTTTAGTGGTATTAAGAGCATAACTAATTATTAACAAAAAAAATATGAATAATCGAGTAATACATTTTGATCTTTACGCTAATGATCCGGCACGCGCTTCTAAATTTTATAGTGAAGCCTTGGGGTGGACCTTTAAAAAATGGGAAGATGAAAGCATGGATTATTGGCTAATCATGACGGGACCAGAAGGGGAGCCGGGAATAGACGGCGGAATGTCAAAGCGCGAAAAAGAAAGTGTAAATAACGCTTCGATTGGAGCCATAACTATCGGTGTATCCGATATTGATTCGGTTATCTCTCAAGTTGAAAAAGCCGGCGGAGAGATAACTATGAAGAAAATGGCTTTATCTGGAGTTGGTTGGTTTGCTAGTTTCAAGGATCCAGAAGGAAATGTCTTAGCTTTGATGCAGGCGGATATGTCCGCAATGTGATAATTTTCTCCAAATAAAAAAAGAATCGAGATGGATGCGGTTCTTTTTTTGTTTGGGAGTGCTTTTTTATATGGTATAATGGCAAAGCCACAGCGCAAATGAAAAAGCCCTCAATTCTGGCATGAGCGTGTGGATCCCTTGAAAAATGTATCGGAAAAAAATATTTTTCCCTATAAATCTAGGTGGGTTCCAATTTTTCACTCTTCCGTCGTGAAGGCCGTTCCAATTCAAGTATAATATAAATCAAAAGATATTTCAAAGTAAATGTATTATCTCTATATCGTAAGATGCGCCGACAAAACTCTCTACACCGGAATCACGACTGATTTGGATCGTAGAATTTTGGAACATAATGAAAAAAAACTTGGAGCAAAATATACCGCTTCACGTCGGCCAGTGAAATTAGTGTATTCTAAAAAGTTTAAAAGTCGATCTGTGGCTTCCAAGGAAGAGGCGCGCATAAAAAAGCTAAAAAGAGTGCAAAAATTAGAATTAATTTTAACCTATGGAGTACGGACTTAAAGATTAACTAAACCTAAATTAATTTATTTTATAATTATTAATCCTGTGGCGTATTATACAATTACTCCATAGGGTAAAAAAATATGAGAAACTATAATTGGTATTCACAATTAATCAAGCCAACTTGGTCTCCGCCAGCTTGGGTTTTCGGGCCAGTCTGGACTTTTCTCTATGTGCTAATTGCTATTTCCTTTGGCAAGGTTTTTTGGATGTATTTCAAAAAGCAAATTCCTTTCTTAATAGCGTTGCCGTTTGTTCTAAATCTGATTTTCAACTTTTCTTTTACGCCTATTCAGTTTGGTTTGAAAAATAATCTTTTGGCAGCGGTGGATATTCTATTAGTACTAGGAACGCTTATTTGGGCGATGGTGGCAATCTATCCGCACTCAAAATGGATTACTTATATCCAAATTCCATATCTTCTTTGGGTGTCATCTGCAACAGTTTTGCAACTCACAATTACGTATTTAAATAAGTAATTTTTTGAAATATAAAAATTTTTGAGCAGTATTAGTTTCATAATCATTAAAAATATTTTTTATGAAAGGAATAATGTCCAACATCGAGAAGGACACTCTTGAGAATGAGAATTTTAGAAAAGTTCTCTATACCGGTAAGCATAGTCAGTTGGTGCTTATGAGTTTGGCGCCAAAAGAAGAAATTGGCATGGAAGTTCATGCAGGTAATGATCAATTTTTTCGTTTTGAGAAAGGTGATGGAAGAGTAATAATTGACGGTAATGAATATGCAGTAGGGGATGGCGTGGCAATTGTGGTGCCAGCTGGCGCCGAGCATAATGTGATTAATGTTTCTGAAACAGAGGAGCTAAAACTCTATACAATTTATTCTCCTGCGCATCATCAAGATGGCATTGTTCGTCATACTAAAGCTGAAGCAGAGAGTAACGAAGCGGAATTTGACGGTAAAACGACAGAATAATTCTAGTTTATTTTTAAAACCGGTCTTTTTGAATAAGGCCGGTTTTATTTTTTGTGTTAATTTTTCTAAATTAGTGTGGGGTTTACTTTTGTTTTATCTAATACTATACTGATATTAGTAAGTTGTTTAACTATTTAAATAAAACCTATGTCAGAAATATTAGAAATTCTTTTCGGTTCAAAAGAGCGGGCACGGCTTTTGCGTTTTTTTCTACAAAATCCAGAGCCAGTTTTTAGTTTTTCGGATATTATTTCGAGAAATATGCTAAACTCAGGAAGAAGTAAGAGTGAGCTAAACAGCTTGGCAAATATAAAATTTATTTTGAAAAGAACTAAGGGTGGAAAAGTTTTCTATCAACTTAATCAAGATTTCAATTTTTATCCAGAACTGAAAAATCTTATCGCCAAATCGAACGTTTATCCGCAATGTCAGAGTCTTTCCAAAACAGCCAAAATTGGCAATGTCAAATTAGCCTTGATAAGCGGAGTGTTTATAAATTATTCTAAAAGTAAGGCGGATATGATAATTGTGGGGGATGCAGTGAGTAAGGCTAGGCTAAAAAATCTCATGAGTAGTCTAGAGGCGGAGATTGGCAAAGAAATTAATTTTGTTTTAATGACAATGGATGAATTCAAATATCGCCTCAATATGCTGGATAAATTTGTCTTAGAATTTCTCGAAGGTCCACACGAAGAGGTGATCAACAAAATTTCCGGACTAAAAAGATTTATCGCACAACGAAAGCTATAAACAAAAACAAATGCTTTATATACTTCTAATTGTCTTAATTTTAATAATTGGAACATTATTGTTTTTTGTTTTTGATATGAGAAGAAAGATTGAAAATGGGAATGATAATGAGGTTAAAGATAAAATAATGGCTAGCTTGGCTACTATTAGCGAACAAAATAGAAATTTATCAGATCAAAATAATCATTTACGCAATACTGTTGATAATAAATTAAAAGAATCATACCAAACAACACAAGCGCAAATGAATCATGCGATGCAAACCGTCCAAGGTATTAGCGGTCAATCTGCTAAACAAATTGCTGATGTGGTAGCCGAACTTACAGAATTAAAAGGAGCTACAAAGCAAGTTTTAAATTTTTCTTCCCAATTGCAAAACTTGCAAGATATTCTACAAAATCCAAAAAGAAGGGGAATCCTAGGAGAATATTATTTAGAAACGGTGCTTAAGAATGTTCTTCCTCCTGCTTTATATCAAATGCAGTATAAAATAGGAAAAAATGAAGAGGGGAATGATTTGATAGTGGATGCTGTGATTTTTTTACAAGACAAAGTTATTCCGATAGACTCAAAATTTTCCTTAGAAAATTATAATCGCATACTTGATTGTAAGGATATTATTGAAAAAGAAAAATTAGAAAAAGCTTTCAAGCAGGATTTAAAATATCGAATTGATGAAACCTCTAAATATATTCAACCAAAGAAAGATACGATGGATTTTGCTTTAATGTTTATTCCATCTGAAACTATTTATTATGATCTAAATATGGGAAGTGCCGGTATAAATTCAGCTGATCTAATAGAATATGCGGGGAGGAAAAAAGTTAGCATTGTTTCTCCTAATTCTTTCTATGCTTTTTTGCAAACTATTCTTCAGGGTCTCAATCAAATAAAAATAGAAAAAACAACGAAAGAAATTATAAAAAGAGTCCAGAGCTTAGGAACTCATATTGAGAAGTATGAAGTTTTTCTATCTAGATTGGGAAATAATTTATCTACCACAGTCGGTTCTTATGAATCAGCTCGTAAGGAATTTATAAAAATAGATAAGGATGTAATTAAAATAGGCGGAGAAGAGAGGGAGCTTATAGAAACAGTAGAAGTAGAAAAGCCTAAAACAGAAGATTAAAAATATGGAAAATAAAATAGAAATTAAAATAAATAATAATTCAAAAAAAAGCTTAATTTATAAATTCAAGCTTTTTTTCAATCAAGAATTTTTCAAAAATCACATCATTCTTTGGTTATTGATTTTCAATTTTATTTCTAATTTAGCAAACTGGCTAGCATTGGCGATTTTCATTAATAAGACTGAGGGGAATATAATTTTGCACTACAATGTCTATTTTGGCGTAGATAATCTAGGGAACTGGAGGCAATCTTTCGTGGCACCGGCTATTGGATTGTTTTTATTTTTGGTAAACTTGAGCTTAGCTTTTTTCTTCTATAAAAACAAGGAAAGAATCGCTAGTTATAGTTTGCTCCTAGCCTCGGTGATTATACAAATAAACTTGATAATTTCTTCAGTTAGTGTTATACTAATAAACTATTAAAATTTTGTCATTCTGAATTTATTTCAGAATCTTAAGTTCTAGTAGTAGGATCCTGAAACAAGTTCAGGATGACAATTTAATTAATTTTCAATAATTATGTTCAATTTTCCCAATCCAAAAACTAAAGATCCTAAAGAAAGGCGAATTCAACGAATACTGGAAGTTATTCCGGGAATTTTGACTTGGACAACCCTCATTGGCATGTTTGTTTTTTCTTTTCTTTTGCCAGTTTATGTAGCTATTTTTATTATAATTTTTGATATTTATTGGATTTATCGAACTATTTTTATCGCGTATTATTCAGTTGCAGGATATAAAAAGCTGAAAGAGGGCAAAGAGATTGATTGGTGGGAGAGATGTCAAAATATCATGCATCCGGAAAATTATATGGAAATTATCAATGACCGAATTTTAAATATGCAAAAAAGTCTAGGAGAAAGTGATAAACTTGCTAGGCAAGAAAAAAATATTTTTAAAAAAGAGATAGAAAAATATCAAAAATACTTGGAAGAAGTGGAGGAAATTTCAAAAATAAAAGAGCAGATTTTGGATTGGAGGGAAATTGTACATGTAGTTTTGCTTCCGACAGCTGGTGAGCCAGCTGAAGTAATTGAGCCAGCTATCCAAGCGATTGCTGATTCTAATTTTCCTAACCATCAATTTATCATCCTCTTAGCCACAGAGGAGCGCGAACCAGAAAAACAAAGACTGGAAAAGGTTAATTATCTAAAAAATAAATTCCAAGGAGTTTTTCGTGATTTTCTTGTTACCACGCATATTGTAGCCGGAGGAGAAATGAAATGCAAAGCATCAAACGCAACTTTTGCTGCTAGAGAACTTATGAAATATCTTGATTTACACGGAGTTAATTATGAGAAAGTTCTGCTGTCTAATTTTGATTGTGATACTGTGGCTCATCCGCAATATTTTGCTGCGCTTACATATAATTTCATAACAGAACCCAAGCGTTTGCAATTTGCCTATCAACCCTTGCCGATGTACCATAATAATCTTTGGGATACCAATGCTTTTGTTCGTGTGATTGTGACGGGTTCAAGTTTTTGGCATATTTTTCAGAGCACTAGACCTGAGGGGATGGTCACATTTGCGTCACATAGTGAATCTTTTGATACCTTGGTCAAGGTTGGTTTCTGGCCGGTGAATATAATCAACGAAGACTCAATAATTTACTGGAAGGGGTTTTCCTATTTTCACGGAGACTATAGAGTAAAGCCGATTCATTTGCCAGTTTCGTTGGATGCAGTTTTAGCAGAAACATATTGGAAAACTATCAAAAATCAATATAAACAAAAACGTCGCTGGGCTTATGGTATCGAACATTTTCCGACAGTGATGAGAGCTATTGCTCCAGATAAAAAAATTCCTTTTTGGAAAAAATTTTCCGTTGCCTTTGAAATGCTGGAAGGTCATCATAGTTGGGCGACGGCCAGCATGATTCTGGCGATTTTGGGATGGCTCCCACTTATTTTTGGCGGGGATGATTTCAATCAATCTGTTTTGGCACATAATCTTCCCTTTATCACGCGATATCTCATGACATTGGCTATGATGGGTTTGGTTATTTCAATGTCGCTTAGCTTCCTTTTGATGCCACCACGACCGAAAAAATATTCTAAATGGAGAAATATATATATGATACTTCAATGGGCTTTGGTGCCTATTATTTCGCCATTTCTTGGTTCAATGCCAGCCATTGATTCGCAAACTAGAATAATGCTTGGAAAATATTTTGGAGAATTCTGGGTGACTCCTAAAAAAAAGTAAATAATAAAATAAAATGAAATATTTGATTCCTTTTCTAATTTCTTTCTCGCTCACAGTAATTTCGGTGTATGCTGTTATTCTGTTTACCAGTAAAATAAAATGGCTAGGACGAGAGGGCTTGCGTCATATTCATAAAGGCAATGTTTCTAGGTTGGGCGGTTTGGCTATGATTATAGTTTTCGATTTAGTGATTCTTATAAATAAGGATTTATTTATAAGCTCACAACTTTACGGTTTTTTAATCAGCAATATTATTCTTTTGTCGATTTATTTCTGGGATGACATGAAGGAAATTCGCTGGAAAATACAACTCTTTGGACAAATTGCAGTCTCTCTTTTCGTTTTTATTATGGGAATTAGAATCTATTATATAACTAATCCGCTAAATGGTGGTATTATAAAATTAGACTCAGGCATAGGTACAATCTTTTCTGTTTTATTAGTTATTTTTTGGCTCATTCTTCTTATGAATTCTATCAATTGGCTGGATGGAATAGACGGACTTTCGGGAGGTATTACCTTTATAACGGCCATTACAATTTTTTTCTTGAGTTTCCGCTTGGAAGTTAACCAGCCTCCTATTGCAATAATGTGCGCAATTCTAATGGGAACAATTTTAGGATTTCTGGTGTTTAATTTTTATCCGTCTAAGATTCTTGCGGGAACAACAGGCGCGATGTTTATGGGTTTTTCTTTAGCGATTTTAGCAATTTTTGCCGGTACTAAAATTGCTACTTCACTTTTGGTTTTGGCTATTCCAGTTGTTGATTTTTTTTGGGTAATCGGAGAAAGAATTCGCAATAAAAAATCAATATTTATTCCAGATCGGAATCATTTGCATTATAAACTGATGGAGCTGGGATGGTCTCAACGGAAAATAGTTCTAAGTTATTGGATAGTCACTGGCATTATCGCTGGTGTTGCGCTTAATACTCGAGCAATTGGAAAAGGAGTTACCTTGTTTTTAGTGGTAATTATTATAATGGGCGTGATTTTAGTTATAAATAAAAAAATTTCTAAATTGGGTAATGCAAAAAGATAAAGTGAAAAATAAAAATATTGGGGGAAAAATAGCAATTATCTTCTCGGCATTTTTTTTAACTTCGATAATATTCGGATTTATCTATCTTAAAAATCATAAAATAGTTCAAATTGGTGATCAGAAATTCTTTGTGGAATTGGTAAGAACACCAGAAAAACAGGCTCAAGGCTTGGGTAGCCGAACAAAGATTAGAGAAAACGAAGGTATGATTTTTGAATTTGAAAAAAGTGCCAAACATCCTTTTTGGATGAAAGATATGGAATTTGATTTGGATATACTTTGGATAAAAGAAGGAAAAATAGTCTATATAGCGAAAAATGTTTCTCATGAATCTTTAGAAATAATAAATCCGCAGATTACGGCGGATAAGGTTTTGGAAATAAATAGCGGGCTTTCGGATAAATATAATCTTAAAATAGGGGATAGTGTAAAAATATACTAAATAACAAAAATCCTTCCCGCTTAGCGAGAAGGATTTTTGTTATATAGAAAGTAATAATATACTTACCTAAAAAAAGAACAAAGTGATTATGAATGAAGAAAATCTATTATGACAACGACGGTACTCGAACGGCATACTTATGCAGATTTTTCAATTGATTGTCGTTGAGGTTTTTAGATTTTGAGATTGCATCCTTAATCAAATCTTTTGAAAATTCTATTGATGTACCTACGGAAACTCTACCTGTGTGACCTGAGTTTTTGCGCAAATAATCCTCAATATAGATCTTGTGCTCAGCTGTGAGCGCTGAATCAGGATTTTTTTCAAGAAAATCAGCAAGTGCTCTTCGAGCGAGTTTTGTTTGACTGTCGCCTCTAACGGCTGTTTCAACAAAAGAATTTTCTGTTTCTTGGCTAGTAGCAACTGAAGATGTTTCTTTTTCTTCAGAATCGATAGCTTCGTTGACATCTTCTTGTTTTACAGTAGAATCGTCTTCATTTACAGCTACAGTCGATTCATCCATCCGTGGCGATTCTGTTCGTTTAGAATAGGAATAAATTCCTCCAGCAATTAAAACTACAATAAGAATGCTTACGATAATTCGCATATTATCCTCTAGCCATTCTCGCATCTTATTTTGAGTAGATTCTTCTTCTATGGTTTTTTCATCTAGTTCTTGGTTATCCATAATTTTCACCTTCCTTTCTAGTTTACCCTGTGGAATATCCCGACTTGTCGGGATAATTTTGTAAACAAAATTTATTCCATAGGGTGAATATTTATTATTTTTTTAACGTGCTTTCGTTGAAGCTGTTCTTCTACTAAATATTAACTTCATCTGGTGCAGGCGTCAACTAGACAAAAGGGCTTATTTAGGGCGTAATAAATAGATAATTTTAATTTTCTAAGATTTATTTTTTCAAATAATTTTTCAAAAAAATAATTAAATGGAAAGAAATAATTTTTTTGAAAAATAATTTTATAAAAAAAGAAATAATTATGAAACTTTTTTGTAATATTATTTGTAATTTATTTTTTTTCACCTGTGGATAACTTTTTTCTATTGCAAAAAAAATTATATGTTGTATAATTAAATTAAGAAAAATATTTTCATCCGATAACATTCGGAAAAAATAATTTTTTTAAAAATAAAAGGTCGAAAATAAAAATGTAAATTATTTTAAAGTTAAAAAATAAAAATAGAAAGGAAGGTGAAATCAACATGGCAGCAAAAAAGAAAGCAGCTAAAAAAGCTACAAAGAAAAAAGCTACAAAGAAAGTAGCAAAAAAGAAAGCAACAAAAAAGAAAAAGAAATAGTCTTTTTTGAATAATTGTTCTTTAATGCCTTAGGTATTATTGATAAAGCAAAAAATCGCGAAATCGCGATTTTTTGCTTTTAAAATAAGCTTTTTTGATTATATCTCAAAGATAGCAACGCGCCATTTTTGAGCTAAATCTTTTTGAAATTCAATTTTTGCGTTCGGAAAATATTTTTTGATTAATTTGGCAATTTTTGGTTTTTGTTCAGGACTTATTTCCATGAAACATGAAACATGAAACATGAAACAATTTTTTCTTAACAAAATTATCTGTTGGAATAGTTTTTTATAATGATCTAGTCCGTCGGTTCCGGAAAGCAAGGCAGATTTTGGTTCAAAGTTTTTTACGTCAGGCATCGT
>DCUU01000038.1:0-1308 GCA_002328565.1 Candidatus Moranbacteria bacterium UBA2206 | reverse complement strand
CTTTTAAAAATTTTATTTTTTCAGCAACATTATTTTTTCTGGCGTTGTGCTTGGCGACGGTCAATGCTTTCTTGGAAATATCAATTCCGAAGAAAGACATCGAATGTCCATTATGGACATTCGATGTCTGAATATTTTTTGCCAGAGAAATAATTATATTCCCACTCCCTGTGCCGATATCGATAATAGTTGTATTCTTTTTGTTATATGTTTCATGCCTGCCTCGCCGGCAGGCGGGTTTCATGCTNNCGGGGAATTAAAGTATGCTTATTTACTTTAAAATTAAGACCATAGAACTCTTTTTGACCAAGAATATAGGCAATTGGTTCATGCTTGAGTCGTCTTCCGGTGAAATTACTAATTTTTTCTATCTGTTGAGCGGTCAATTTCTTTTCTGGATGAGTTAATATGAATTCTCGAGGTTTTTTGATGATATGTGCAATGATTAATTCTAGATCAAGAATGTCTATTTTTTTGGAATATTTTTTTTTAATTTCGAAAATAGTAATCATTAAAAAAGTCTAAAGGCTAAATTTTAAATTTTAAATCAATTTTAAATTACTAAATGACAAATTAAAAATTTAATCATTTAGATTTAATTTTAAATTTAAAATTTAGCCTTTAAAATTATTTACCAAGCTTCCTTTTTGCATCTTCCTCTTGTAGGACAATCATCATTTCATCTAAATTTCCTTCCAAAATAGATTTAATATTACTCCAGCTTTGTTTTATGCGGTGATCGGTGATTCGGTCTTGTGGAAAATTGTAAGTTCGTATTTTTTCACTGCGGTCACCCGTGCCGATTTGTGATTTTCGTGCGTCGCCCAGTTCTTTGGCTTTTCTGTCATCTTCTAATTGCAAGAGACGAGAGCGCAAAACTTTCATAGCTTTTTCTTTGTTTTTAATTTGAGATTTTTCGTCTTGGCAAGAAACTATGAGGTTAGTTGGGATATGGGTGATGCGCACAGCTGATTTGGTTGTATTGACGGACTGTCCGCCGGGACCAGAAGAGCAAAAAGTGTCGATTCTAATGTCTTTTTCTTCTATCTTCAAATCTACCTCTTCTGCTTCTGGTAAAACTGCCACAGTGGCAGTTGAAGTATGCACCCGACCGTTTTTTTCCGTTTCGGGAATTCTTTGTACACGGTGCACACCAGATTCATATTTCATTTTACTATACACATCAGCACCATTAATTTCAAAGACAACTTCTTTATATCCACCAATCCCGATAACATTGGAATTGAGAAGCACAGTGCTCCAGCGATTTTTTTCCGCATACTTAGCATACATTTGAAAAAGATCTCC
>DCUU01000066.1:4766-7013 GCA_002328565.1 Candidatus Moranbacteria bacterium UBA2206 | reverse complement strand
GCAATATGTTAATGAACTTATGCAGCTAGGTGTGGATAACTTTTTAAAGAAAATTGAACACAAAAAAGCAAGGTTTCAATCCTTGCTTTTTACGAACTTTATAACTTTATGAACTTTACAAACTTTTTAACTTACATTAAGTATCTCATATTTCATTTTCCCTACAGGAGTATCAACTTCCACCTTGTCCCCTTTGACGTGTCCCATGAAGGCCTTGCCCATTGGTGATTCGTTGGAAATTTTCATTTCACTTGGATTAGCTTCATTAGATCCCACAATTTGAAATTCCATTTCCGATCCATCAAATTTAACTTTGACTTTTGAACCCATTTGCACTCCGCCGGAAGTTTTGTCATATTTCACCACCGTTGATTCCTTAAGCATAAATTCCAATTCAGCAATTCTAGCCTCATTTTCCGCTTGTTGTCTCTTAGCTTCACTATATTCAGCGTTCTCGCTCAAATCGCCTTGCTCCTTAGCTTCCTTGATTGCATTAGCAATAGATTGACGAATAGTCACTTTTCTATTCTCCAATTCGTCCTTGATTTTTTTTAATCCTTCTTCGGTGATAAATTTTCCCATAAAATATTTTTTACCCCATGGAGTAATTTCGCAAAGCGAAATATTTTTCTGAAAGAAAAATTACTCCATGGGGTGAATTAAAATAACAAAACCAATTGTAGCAGAATGAGATTTTATGTCAACAACCTATCATCAATTCTTGTCCTGACTGAAATACCAATCCAGCACTTCCTTAGCTACAGGCACTGCACCACTACTACTTTCTCCGCCCCCTGGCACAATTACCGCTATGGCAATTTCTGGGTTATTATATGGTGCAAAAGCAACAAACCATGAGTGAGTTTTGCCTTCTGTTCCAAACTGTGCCGTTCCGGTTTTTCCTGCCACCTCCACTGGCAAATTTTTCAAACTTTGGGCTGTTCCATCGGTTATGGTCATCCGCATACCTTCTCGGATAATTTTCATCACGTCCGCAGATATAAAATTATCATTAATTATTTTTGGATCAATTATCTCTTCCGTTCCATCATTTTTTTTGATGCGATTCACAATGCGTGGAGAATAGAGTGTTCCGCCATTAGCAATCGAAGCAGTATAATTAGCCAATTGAATTGGTGTGGCTGTCAAAAAACCTTGACCAATCGACGCGTGATAACTGTCGCCGATATACCACTTTTCGCCAATTTTTTTCAATTTCCATTCTTCATCTGGGATAAAACCAGCCGATTCACCAGAGATATCAATTCCGGTTGGACTTCCAAAACCAAACATATTTTCATATTTTTTCATGCGAGACATTCCAAGCCCCGTGATATTGCCATATCCACCACCAATCGTATAGAAGAAAATGTCATTACTCTGGGCAATTGCAAGTCTCACATCACTTGGCCCATGCACCTTCCAGTCCCCAAAACGAAAACTACCGATATGAAGTGCTCCACCCAAACCATCAATTATCGTTTCAGGAGTGATGGTTTTTTCTGAAAGAGCAGCGGCGGCCACTGCCATTTTCAAAGTTGATGCGGGAGGATAAGTTCCCGAAATACATCGATTGAAAAGTGGTAAATCCGGATCACTAATCAAATTTTTATACTCCTCGTTAGAAATTCCTTTGGCAAAAAGATTATTGTCATAACTTGGCAAATTTACCATTGCCAACACTCCGCCATTTCTTGGATCAATTGCCACAGCCGCTCCGGTTTTGACACCAGTTTTTTGCAAAACTTCATTCAAGCTGTCAAAAATCTTTTTTTGCAATTCCCCATTAATATTCAGCACCAAATCACTGCCTGGTTGCGGATTGATAATTCCCAAAGTTCTCTTGGTATTTCCCAAAGAATCCACTTCCAATTGCGTCGCGCCATAAACTCCTCGCAAATTTTTTTCATAACTTTTTTCCAAGCCATTTTTTCCAATATAGTCCGTCATTAAATAATTTGTATTGTCCTTGAGCTCTTCTCTGGTTATTTTCCCATCATAACCGATAACTCCAGAAAAAATTTGCCCATTGTCATATGAGCGAATAGCTGTTTTTTCCAATTTTATCCCCGGAAAATCATTTTCTCTTTCTGCTAAAATCAAGGCTTGGTCGCGCGCGATATTTTCTTTGAGCAGTGCTGGGTCTAATGATTTGGAATCTTGACTAGCAAACATAATTTCGATATTACCCGAATTCATATCCAAAATTTCGGAAAGTTTTTGCACAATTTCTTTTTTTCGAGATTC
>DCUU01000066.1:3991-4742 GCA_002328565.1 Candidatus Moranbacteria bacterium UBA2206 | reverse complement strand
CCTTTGGATATTTCGTTATAATATTTTCCTTGATACAAATTCAAATAGACTACTCGAAGAGCCAGCACAAAAATTATCAATACCACGAATATCCACATCAAAAAAAGTCCTTGCCTTTCAAAAGGCGATTCGATTATCGCTTCTTCTTTTTGCGTCACGGTCATAATCGAATCTTCAATTTCCGCGCCCTTTCCCATTCTTCGTTGATTGAAAAATTTTTGAAACATAAATTATTTCATCATTAGTTTACTCTCACTAATACCAAAAACTCCTCTGTACCTAGCAATTAAAAAATACATAAAAATTGCCACCACTAGATTGCTGACTATTTTCATAATAAGTAATCCTAAAGAAAAATTCGTCATAAAGTTAGTCAAAAAATTTGTCAAAAGCCAATTTAGGATTGTCCCGCCTGTCACGAGTGTTAGGGCGATGACAAAAGCGCCGGTTCGTTGTGCAATGAAAAATCTTTCTCGAAGAAAACTCGCTAAGAAAGAAATTGTCACAAAAGAAATTGTGTTAATCCCAATTTTTTGAGATATTACTAAATCTAAAAAAAATCCACCCAAAATAGCCCACAACCAAATATCTTCAAATCTTTTACGAGAAGACCATAGAATAATGAGCACTAAAACCACATCTGGTACAATCTGCCCAGCAAAGAGTGCTGGAAAAAAAGAAACTTCCAAAATAACCGCTAAAAAAATAATTATCAATATTCTAATTTTCGATGCCATAAAATTTAAAAAAA
>DCUU01000066.1:0-3791 GCA_002328565.1 Candidatus Moranbacteria bacterium UBA2206 | reverse complement strand
TTAGGTCGAACTACGGCTTGTTGAAAAAGCTTGTCGGAAGTGTTGGAAATTTGTTCTATTTTTCCCACCAAAAGTCCTCTTGGCATCAAACCGCCTAGTCCTGAGGTTATGATATCATCTCCCACCTTTATGATATCCGCCTGTTCTACCATTCCAATCATCAGCCCCAATCCATATTCTCCTGTCAAAATTCCCTTGGCGGAAGTTTCCACGTCAGAAACATTGACTGAACTAGAAGAATCTGACAAAAGAAGCACCTTGGAACTTTTCTCATAAACTTCACTTATTTTTCCCACTAAAATTCCGTCATATACAATTACTGGCATACCCACGACTATTCCACTTGAGCTTCCCTTATCTATCATTATCCAACTGCCCAAACCACGCTGATCTTGGCCAATTATCAAACTACTTTCTAATTCATATTTGTCTCTCGGAGAGAGTTCGAGCTGACGCCTAAGTTCATCATTTTCTTTTTTCTGATCTGCAAGATTGGCCAGTTTTGCCAAAAGTTCATTGTTTTCCCGAATTAATTTTTCGTTTTCTTTTTTGTAGTCTCCGATAGAAAACAAGGTGCTAGAAAAATTATGCACCGCTTGCCCGGAAAAATAGAAAGTTTTTTGAAATGGATAGGCTACGGCGAAAAAAAATCCTCGAACAGGATTGAAAAAATTTTTAGGATTAATCAAAATTAGCGCCAAGCAAATTGCAATAGCTAAAATTAATTTTATCAATTTTGAAGTTAAGAATTTTTTTGGCACAAGAATCCAAAAAACATATTAGCATCTTAACATTTTAGCATGTTAAGATGTTAGAATGTTAAAATGTTAAAATGATTATCTCAAAGATTTCTCGTGTTGATTTTCCACAAGCACCTCTCTCAAAGCTTCGATGTCCTCCAGAACTATCCCTGTGCCTCGCACAACGGCCGTGAGCGGGTCTTCCATCATGCGTACTGGCATTTCTGTTTGATCAGCCACTAACTTGTCCAAGCCCCGAATAAGACTGCCTCCGCCAGCCAAGATAATCCCTCTTTGCATAATATCCGAAACAAGTTCCGGTGGAGTTTCTTCAATAGCAGTTTTGATATTATTAATAATAATTCTAATTGAGCGAGAAAGTGCTTCGCGCGCTTGCTCGGCTGTTATGATTATTTCTTTTGGTAAGCCCGTCACCAAATCACGCCCGCGCACCGCCATTTGCATTTTCTTTTCTTGTGGACAAGCACTTCCTATGGCAATTTTCACATCCTCAGCAGTTTTTTCTCCAACCAAAAGATTGAATTCGTCTCGACAATAACGCGTGATGTCTTCATTCATTTCATCTCCCGCAATGCGCAAATTTCTTGACACCACAATTCCTCCCAGAGATATAATGGCAATGTCAGTTGTGCCACCACCAATATCCACAATCATATTCCCAGCTGCTTCCTGCACAGGGAGTCTCGCACCAATTGCCGCCGCCATTGGTTCATCAATTAAATAGGCTTCTTTGGCACCAGCGTTTATGGTTGCGTCAATTACCGCGCGCTTTTCCACTTCTGTCACGTCGGACGGAATTCCAATGACCACTCTTGGCCCGGAAAAGAATGAAAACCCACCCTTGTTAACTTTGTCGATAAAACATTTGAGCATTTGCTCAGTAATTTCAAAATCACTCACCACGCCATCTACCAAGGGACGTGTTGCCACAATATGGCTTGGGGTTTTTCCTACCATCCTTTTAGCTTCTCTTCCAATCGCCAAAACTTGGCCGGTCTTTTTGTTGACCGCCACCACAGAAGGCTCATTAATCACAATGCCTCGGCCTTTGACGTAAACAAGAGTATTAGCTGTTCCAAGATCAATTCCAATATCCTTGGAAAATCCGCCAAAAAAATTACCAGTTATTTTTTGCAAAAAAGTTCTAATTTTAAACATAAGTTTCTCCCCCACCACTTTTTATCTTAATAATTCTTAAAAAAATAAACTAGAAAATATCTTAAATTCCCTTTTAACCAAAACAAAAAACGCGAATTAAAAGTGGTGGGGGATGAATAAAACTCCAACGTCTTTTGGTTGGGAAATTTTTATAATTTAAAAAGATTTTTTATGTTTATTTTACCTAGTTATTCTACTTTAATAGATTAGTATTGTCAAAAGCATGAGAAAGCATAAAAATTCCACAATATTTCAACTATCATTTCTATGGTGCAACTTCTGTCCAATTACTTGAAGCTTTGCAAGTGTATCTTACATCTTTGCAATTATCACATCGACGTTTATCAGGCTCAATCGCGCTAAGCTCTCTACAATCAGACGTTGTTGTTATCTTATGACACGTTGCTGTAATAATAACTCTGGTGCCTGGCGCTTTACCAGAGCAAAGTGTTATTGGATCTTTTTTTTCGCAAACAAAATTAGTAGTTTCCTCACATATCTTCGGTATTCTAATATTATTTTCTTCTTCAGACTGATTGCTAGCTTGATCAAACACCTTTAATTTGTATAACCATCTGCCATCTCCTGGATCATCATTAAACACTCCGGAAGAAAAGGATCCCTCTATTTCTTGATTAAAAATTGACTCTCCCCAATCAGAATTACTTGGTGTTTCTCTATTATTACCCGTGCGCCAAACTTTCACTCGTGCCAACCCAACGTTATCGGATACTTTCCAGTGGATATCAACTTTGCCATTGTTTTCTTGCAGAAGATAAAACGATTGAATCACAGGATTTATGCTATCAGGACAAACATCATCCTTACCATCGCAATTTTCATCAACTCCATTTGCGCATTTTTCAGTTATTCCAGGGTTAATATTGATATTATTATCATCGCAATCTTTATTTTTGTCATCGCTTCCTGGGACTCCTATATCACAAATATCATAGCCGTCTCCGTCTTTATCTTCACATCTTTTTTCAACTTGAAGATGGACTGTGCTTCTTATAATTGTTTCTGGATTAGCTACCTCATAAACTTCAAAAAAATATTCTGGTCCACCAACTTGATCTGGGACATAAACCGTGGTCCAATTTGGATTTAGTTTTACAGAAGAAAAAGATGCAACCACATCGTCATGAAGAGATAACCAATCATCTTCTCTAATCGTGTAATTAAGTACTTTTCCTTTGCAATTTTGCGATTGAATATCCAAACTAACCACATCCCCCTCGAAAGCTTGCGTTTTACTCCAAGAAGCAGAGGTTATTTTGCAAGCATACAATTCACTCACTTCACTTGCGCTCAAGGCTCGGCCATAAATTCTCAGATTATCCAATGCACCATTGAAACTTTTGCCATTCGCGTTAAAGCCTAATTGCATACTATCTGAAGGAAGCCAATTAATCTTGCCTGTTTCTGACTTGGTCGCTATTTCTATTCCGTTTTGGTAGAGTTTTATATTATTACCATCATAAGTAAAAACAACATGCACCCAAGTATTAAGCGGTAATTTTGAGGAAGTGTTTGTAAGACTCACTGGCGGAGTAGAGCCGAAATTAACTTGCAGGTTGAGGGAATTTTGATTATCTAATATTCTCCAACCGGAAGCATAGCCAGTCCCACCCGCTCCATCGAGGATATTGTTCCAATCTGTTAAGGCTGTGTTTTCTCCAGTCCTCATCCAAAAAGCCACTGTAATTTTTTGAGGAGTCAAGGCTAAGTTATATGGAATTTCAGCTCCTTGATCATTACCATCAAATTTCAAGGCATTCCCTTCATAGCCCAACATTCGCGTGGCGTTGTTTATATTTCCATCATAACCACCAACACTATCTTTCAATACTGTTCCATCGGTTTCATTGA
>DCUU01000051.1 GCA_002328565.1 Candidatus Moranbacteria bacterium UBA2206 | reverse complement strand
CCTTTGGCGGGGGTGTGCTGACTAAAATAAAAAATTAATAGAAATATTAATTTAAGTTTTTTTGTACTAATAAAGTAGTTAAATTTTTGAAGTAAGCTTTTTTGGTTTTTTCTAAACTAAACTAGGAAGGAAGGTGAAAAAATATGATGAAATTATCTTGTCGGGACATGGGGATGGATTGCGATTTTGTGGCAAAAGGTGAGACTGCTCAAGAAGTAAAAGAGAAAATGAGGGCACATGACAATGCGGAGCACGAGGATATAATGAAAAATATGAGCGAAGACGAAAAGGCGGATATGATGAAAAAGATGGATGAGAAAATGATGAGTGAGTGAATGAAATTACCCTAAAAAACAGCTTGAAAAAATCTCGAGCTGTTTTTTGTTTCTAAAAACCCTTCACTAAAGAATTATAATAATTTATTTTCTGATTATAAACATCAATTTGTTCATTGTAGGTTTGGATTTTCTTTTTATATTTTTTCAAAAGATCGTTATAGTCTTCGACTAGATCATTATATTCTTCATAATCTTTTTTCTTCTCAAGTTTTTTAAGTTTCTTTCCGAGCTCGGAAAGTTTTGTTTCATCAGCAGAGAAATCATTTTTTTGTGCGAGGAGATTTTTCTCGAGGGTGTTTATCTCGCGACTAAGTGCGTCAATTTTTTTGGCCAAGGCCAGAGAATCAGCGATGCCAGAATAGATTTTGCCGGAAGAGACCGAAATGATTTTTGGCTCGCCTAATCTCTTGGCGTCAAATTGACTTAATTCACTACTTTGTGAATAACTTTTCTTTTCCATCGGCACAGCGGAGCCTTCCTTGGAATCAATTTCTGGAATCATGCCAATGCGAAAGCCGGAAGAAGTTGTTTCGGCGTAACAATAGCCACTATCATAGCTAGAAAATTCGGCGGGGCATCCAATTCCAACCGCCATGTGACGCTCGTCGTCATAGGCCAAAAGAGCAGTGCTGTAGCCCATTTGAGAAAGAAGGTTAGCCAGAAGAAAACTTTTGTCAGAACAAACGCCCTTATTTTCAAAAAGTGTTTCATAGGGATAGTTAGTGACGCCGTTTCCAGAAAGTATCTCTTTGGCGCGCAAGTGATCATAGGGAATGGATTGCACAAAAGCCAAGGTGAGTTCGACGATTTGGTCAGCGTTAAGTTTTCTTTGGGCTCCTAAATTTTGAAGATCGGTAGCTAAGAGAGAAATGGAATCATCACTAGAAGTATGACGCAGAAACATCGCATAATAATCTTTTTCCCAATCAGGGGAAAGTTCTCCTTGATAACTGTATGTTTTTGGGCGGTTAGCATAAAAATTGTAAAGTGAACTGTAGAAAGTTTTGGATAATTTATAATCCTTGCCATTATATTTCCATTGAAATTCAATTTCTTTGGGATTTTCCAGCGCAATTGTTTGTTCTTGAATTTTTTGTGAAGAGGGCGCAGTGGTATGATTAGAAATATATTTTGTTCTCAACCAAAAAGCCAAAGTTAAAACTGCGACAAAGAAAACGATTCGCAAGATAAGACGCAAAATTTTTCTAAATGTATGCATTTACCCTGTTAAATAAGATTTGTAGCTTGTAATAAGATACGACTTAATTTAATTATGTTATTAATATTTAACCCGCCTGTTATTGATTTCAATTGTATACAAATCTAATTTTAATTTTTTAAATTAAAATTATTTAACAGGGTGAATTCATTATAGCATGTAATTTAAAAAATCTCAGATTGACAAAACGTCTTTTTGGGAGTATAATGATTTAGTTGGATTAATTTCTTAAGGAGGAAATTTACGAATATTTTATTATCTTTCATAATAAGGTATTTTTTTATTTTCACCCTATTGAATAAATTTTGCAAAGCAAAATTATTTTTCTTTTCGAAAAATTATTCAATAGGGTAAAAATTTTATACATTATGACACAAGAAGAAAAAACAATGCAGTTGAAAAAATTGGAAGCCTTGGTGCTTTTTCAGAAGGATTGTCTCAACGGTGAAGATTGGGACGATTATGACAAAGCAGAAGATGAAATCAAGAGATTGGAAAAAGAAATAATCAATATTGAAGAGAAAGAATAAAAATAATTGCTCCAAAATTAATTGGGGCGTTTTTATTTTATGTGATAGAATTGGAATATGATAAGAAATTTGGGTAAAATAGTAGTGATAATTATATCGATGCTTTTTTTGAGCGGTTGCAATTTTACAAATCCAAAAAAAACCGAAATAAATCTGGAAAAAAGTGAAACAGAAAACGTGGAAGAAATGCAAGATAATGTAGAAAATATACAAAACGAAGAAAAAAAAGTTGAAATATCAAGCGAGACAGAAGGGGATGTGGCAGTTGTTCCAACCACTGAAATTGTCGAAAAACCAAAAAAGGAAACTGTGGAAAATATAGATGAGCCGAAAATAATCAATAAATTGGCGGACTGGGGATTTTCCAAAAGTGATAATCGAAAAATTGACACAATCATCATTCATTCATCGTACAATGCTGTTGGCAAAGACGTGCATGATTTAGATGATATAATTTATAAAGAATATAAGCCATATGGCGTTTCGCCTCACTACATCATTTCTTGCGAGGGGAAAATATATCGCTTAGTAGAAGACAAAAATATTGCCTATCATGCGGGTGAGTCCAAAGTTCCGGATGGTCGGACGGGGGTGAACAATTTTTCGCTTGGAATTGAAATTGTCAATACTAAATCAGAAAAACCCAATGAAGCTCAATACAGTGCTCTTAAAAATCTTCTCGCATATCTAAAAAGCGAATATAAAATCAAGTACGTGCTTGGTCACAGCGACATCGCACCCGGCAGAAAAGATGATCCTTGGAATTTTGATTTTGAAAAGGTGAAATGATTTTAGAATTTTTATTTTTATTTATAAACTCAAATTTTGAAATTATAGCTAAAAATTTTCGTGGTGACGGCTGGAACAAAAATTTTTAGATAATTTCAAAATTTTCAAACAGGAATAAATAAAAATAAAAATTCCAAAATCTAGAAAAAGATGAGGTATGTGACCGTTTGAAATATTTTTGAGCTTTTTTGCGTAGTAAGGGGGAGGGAGAGAAAGGACTAATCTAAATTTCTAAGCGCAAGGAATGGGAGAAAAAGAAAATTTGAAAAATAAAAGTGATGAAGAACTAGCAGGATTAGTTGCCAACAATCCTGATTTTTATTATCTCCTAATGGAGCGATATGAAAGCAAAATTTTGCGTTATATCAGACGCATCAGTAATCTACCCAAAGAAACAATTGAGGATTTGGGACAGGAAATTTTTTTGAAAGCGTATGAAAATATAAATGATTTTGATGAAAGTTTGAAATTTTCTTCGTGGCTCTACCGGATTGCCAGAAATCATGTGATAAGTTTTTGGCGAAAAAACAAAAATATGCAGACAGTAGTTTCTTTTGATGCGGATGAAAATTTCAAAAATATGCTTGAGGCAGAAGGTGATTTGGCAAAAAAAATAGAAGAAAAAAATACGGCGGAAATTATCGGAAAAATTCTTTCGCAAATGAGGATAGATTATCGAGAAGTTTTGATGCTTCGGTTTACGGAAGATAAGGATTATAATGAAATTAGTGATATTTTAAAAAAACCGGTTGGGACAATTGGCACACTGCTCAACCGAGCGAAAAAAGAATTGAAAAATGAATTGGAAAAAAATAATTTTAAACTTTAGTATATGGAAAAGTCAATAAGTCAAAAAGTATTGGAAAAAATTAAGCAGGAAAAAATTTCTCCCAAATCCAGATGGAATTTTTTGCTTTGTCGTAGTGCCGTGATAGCACTGCTAATATTTTTTGTGTTCGCCGGAGCATTTTCTCTGGGGATAATTTTTAGTATTTTTTCCCAATTTGAAGTGGGAAAAATTGTGGGTCGTCCGCATGGAATGGGAATTTTGTTTTTAAGTTTACCTTTCATTTGGATTATTCTTTTGATATTTTTTGCAATTTTAGCGATAGTAGAATTTGCCAAAACTCGCCGTGGGTATAAATATAAAACAACATATGTGGGCGGGATATTTATTTTAGTGATAATAATTTTTGGAACTATTCTGTATAAACTTAATTTTTCTGATAATATGGAAAATTATATGAACAAAAATTTCTCCGCTTATAGTCATATCGTGAGAACTCCTCAAAAAGTTTGGTCTCAGCCTGAGGAGGGTCTTATCTCAGGAGAAATAATTGAAAATAAAAATGAAAAAGAAAAAATATATCTTAGGGATTGGGATGGGGAAATTTGGGAAGTAGATTATTCTCAGGCGCTTGTTCGTCCTAGGGTGAAAAAAGAGACTGGAGAGAAAGTGAAAATAATTGGTGATAAGGAAGGGGGGCGCAAATTTAGAGCTCAAGAAATTAAACCTTGGAATGGCAGACAAATGCATCGAGAGAAATAAGTTGAAAGAAAAAATAGGAAGGTTGCGTAGTAAGATAAGTCGAGAGAAATTTTCTCAAGAAGCTGATCACTTCTATCGTTAATAATTAAAAGTAAAAAAATATGGAAGCTAAAAAATATCTAGGCAAAAAATTTCTAATCGGAACAAGTATGCTAATGGCTACTGCCGGCTTAGTCGGATCAGCATTATATGTGAGTGCCTACCAGGGTGACCCGAATGTCAAAGGTCCAAATTATACAACTGAGCGTCATACGGCTATGACTAAGGCTTTTGAAAACAATGATTACAACGCATGGAAAGAACTTATGGCTGGTAGAGGACGAGCGACCCAAGTTATAAATGAAGGAAATTTTTCTCGCTTTGCCGAGGCGCATAAACTGGCGCTAGAAGGAAAGACAGAGGAAGCGAAAAAAATCAGAGCTGAATTGGGATTAGGGCTTAGAAATGGTGATGGACAAGGCCGTGGAATGGGCAGAGGAGCAAATTGCAATAGATAATTTTTCGTCAAATATGCAAATTTTGCATGGAAAACAATCCCGAGCGCTCGGGATTGTTTTTTTGTTTTTTTTGTGAGATGATTTGAATATGGAAATTATAATCAAAATAAAGGAGCGAAAAATTAGCATAGTACTGCTTCAAAACAAAAAAGAAGTGGATTTTTTGGATATTGTGGAAGAGCATAGTCTTTCGGAGAAGCTTTTACCGGAAATTGATCGACTTCTTCGAAAAAATAAACTAAAGCTTGAGGATATCAAAAAAGTGACCGTGGACAGCGATCAAGAAGACAACTTCACCACCACCCGCATCGCCAAATCAGTGGCTAACGCGTGGGAGTGGAATCTAAAAAACAAAGAATAGTTATCCACATGTCAAAACTTGCCAAGGTTTGATATGGTGATATAATATCATTGTAATAAATGTTATTATAAAAAAATGAAAAAAGAAAAAAACAATATTGAAAGTGGCAATCAAATTGCTATTTTCAGAGGCAAAGAAATTAGAAAAACTATCTTTCAAAAGGAGTGGTGGTTTTCAGTTGTGGATATCATTAGAATTTTAACAGATAGTCCGCAACCAAAAACATATTGGGCTAAAATAAAAGAACGAGACAAGGATATATCTGAACCGTTCCCATTTTGGGAACAGTTGAAATTGAAAGCATCGGACGGAAAAATGCGTGAAACTGATTGCGCTAACACGGAAGGAATGCTTCGTATTATCCAATCGATTCCGTCTCCTAAGGCCGAGCCGATGAAGCGTTGGTTGGCTCGGGTTGGATATGAAAGAATTCAAGAAATTGAAGATCCTGAACTAGCTACCAAAAGAACTAGAGTTTTATACAAGCTCAAAGGCTATCCAGATGGCTGGATTGAAAAAAGAATGCGCGGAATTGCGATTCGGGAAGAGTTGACTGATGAATGGCAAAATCGCGGAGCGAGAGAGCAAAAAGATTATGAAATTTTAAAGGCAGAAATTTCCAAGGCTACTTTTGGAATAACACCTAGGCAGTATAAAAATCTCAAAGGTCTCGAAAGAGAAAATTTGCGTGATCACATGGATGACTTTGAGCTTATTTTTACGATGCTCGGCGAAAGATCCACTACGGAGATTCATCGCAATGAAGATTCAAGAGGTTTGGAAAAATTACAAGAAGATGCTAAGTTTGGCGGAAGAATTGCCGGTAATGCTAAAGCCGAACTGGAGAAAAAATTGGGGCGCTCGATTGTTTCTGAGAAGAATTTTTTGGAGCTGAAAGATAGAAAGAGATTGAAATAATTAAAAGAATAAAAACACCAAAAACTTTCTCAATAGTGGTTTTTATTTATTGAAAAATATTTTAGATTGAAGGAATATACTCAAAACCGTGAAAAAGTATCAAAAAAGCATACATTTTCACGGTTATGTTGACAAAACCGTGAAAAAGTGTATAATAGTAGTATAATTAATGATACTAAACTATGACAAAAATACTTAATGCTTACGGGAAGATAAGCGAATTACGAGAAAGATATTACAAAGTATCTATAGGTAAAGAGGCTTTAATCTCGCTTATTACGGAGGCTGAAGTGGCTGACCAGGTATATAATTCTAATGCTATCGAAAATAGCACGCTTTCTCTCGAAGAAACGGAAAAAATCCTTTTGCAAATCGATCTAGATCGGTTTATTAGTGAACGAGAAATTTTTGAAGCCAAGAATTTGGCGCGAGTGGTGGAATATATTGAAAAAAAATCCAAAGAACAGGAGCTTACACTTCCAGTTATTTTGTCATTACACAAAATGCTTATTTCTAATATCCGCGATGATATCGCTGGGAGATTTAGAGCAGAGAATGAGTTTGTGAGAGTTGGCAGTTACATCGCTCCTAATCCAAAAGAAGTCGTCGGGCGGTTAGAAAAAATGTTGTCTGAGTATAGCGCCATGAGTCACGAAAATATAATAAGGCGCATTGCTAAATTGCATCTGGTCTTTGAGCATACGCATCCCTTTTGTGATGGCAATGGTCGGATTGGACGCGTCATTAATAATTATTTGCTTTTGCGAGAAGGGTTTGTGCCGATTAATATAAAATTTATTGATAGACAAAAATATTATGAAGCCTTTGGAGATTTCGATGCCAAGGGTGCAACTGATATTATGGAAGAGATAGTGGGTAAAGCGCTCACAAACAGTTATCACAAACGACTGGCATATTTAGAAGGCAAAAAAATTATCACCCTAGTTGAGTATGCTAAGAGCAATAAGCTTTCACATTCCAACTTAATCAATAAGGCAAATCGTCAAACAATCGAAGCATTTTTGGAAAAAGGTGTTTGGAAAATTGGTGTTGAAAATTAGGCTTGAGAAATATTTTTGGCGAAATAAATTTATGCCGTTGGAGATAAACGAACAATTTAAGCGGACACTGGATATTTTGGAAAATTCTTCTAAGAATGTTTTTATCACGGGAAAAGCCGGCACGGGGAAATCGACTTTGTTGGATTATTTTAGAAATCATACCAAAAAGAAAGTGGCCGTCTTGGCTCCAACGGGTGTGGCGGCCGTGAACATCAAGGGTCAAACCATCCATTCTTTTTTTCGTTTCAAGCCAAATATTACCCCAGAAAAAGCTGGTCGAAAATCTCCCAAAAAGATTTATGGAAAATTAGACGCCATTATTATCGATGAAATTTCTATGGTGCGGGCTGATTTGTTGGATTGTGTGGACAAATTTTTGCGAGTAAACGGAAAAAAATCAAATGCTCCTTTTGGGGGAATTCAAATGATTTTCATTGGCGATTTATATCAATTGCCACCCGTAGTAGTTGGCAATGAGCGGATGATTTTCAAAAAAGAATATGACAGTGAATATTTTTTTTCGGCTAAAGTTTTTTCACGCCAAGATTTTTCTTTGGAATTTATCGAGCTGGAAAAAATATATCGCCAAAAAGACGAAAAGTTCATCAGTTTGCTCAATGCTATTCGCAATAATTCCATCAATGACGATGGATTGGAATTGATCAATGAAAGATACTTTCCTGATTTTGAAAGAAAGCAAAATGATTTTTTCATTCATCTCACTCCGACTAATCGAGTTTCGCAGGAAGTAAATAAGCGAGAATTGGAAAAATTGTCAACCCAAATTTTTCACTATCAAGGAGAAATTGAAGGAAAATTTGACGAAAAATATTTACCGACGGAAAAACTTTTTTCAGTCAAAATCGGAGCACAGATAATGTTTCTCAATAATGACCGAGAAAAACGCTGGGTGAACGGAACGATCGGAAAAATAATTTCAATTGAAGGAGAAGAGGAAGAAAGTCTTATTAAGGTAAAACTAAACAGCGGAATGACGGTGGAAGTTTTTCCTTATACTTGGGAACTGTTTGAATTTTATTTTGATGAAAACAAGGGACGGCTTGGAAGTCGAACGATTGGATCTTTCACACAATATCCTTTGAAATTGGCTTGGTCGGTGACAATTCATAAAAGCCAAGGGAAAACTTTTGACAAAGTGATAATTGATATCGATCGAGGAACATTTGCTCATGGTCAAATGTATGTGGCTTTGAGTCGTTGCACAACACTAGAAGGGATAATTCTCAAAAAGAAAATTTTGAAAAAACATATTTGGATGGATTGGCGAGTGGTGAAATTTTTGACCTATTTTCAATATGAAATTTCGCAGAATAATTTGCCGTTGGAAAAGAAGATTGAAATTATCAAAGATTCTATAAAGAACAAAAAGCAATTGGAAATAACCTATCTGAAATCTAATGACACAAAATCAAAACGAGTGATTTTGCCAAGAAAATTCGGCCAGATGGAATATATGGAAAAAGAATTTCTTGGCGTTATCGCCCGATGCTTGGCGAGAAATGACGATCGAGTGTTTCGAATCGATCGAATCTTGGAAATGAGGGTTTTGTAGAGTGCACTTTTTTGAAATCTGTGGATAACTTTTTCTTGACTAGACTAAACGGTCTATAGTATAATTTAGTTATGAAAAAAGATATTACTCAAAAACAGAAAAAAGTTTTAGAATTAATTTATAAAACTATCAAAGATTCCGGTTTCACTCCAACTTTGGCTGATATTAGAGAAGCATTGAATTTGGTTTCTAATCAATCGGTTTTGAATTTTTTAAATGCTTTGGAAGAAAATGGCTATATTGAGCGAGAAGAAGGGCAAGCTCGAGGAATAAAAATTTCTCGTTTGGGGCTAAAATTTCTGGGAAAAGAAAAATTAATTCCGCAAGTCGGCATCAGCTCGGCCGGACCATTTATTGAAACGCTTGAACAAACCGCTTTCAATTGGTTTGAGTTGCCAGGAAAGGTTCTAGAAGATGAGGCAGTGAAAAAATCTAAAGAAGAAATGTTTGCTATCACAGTTTATGGAGATTCAATGATCAACGCTGGAATTGATGACGGTGATATCCTTTTAGTTAAAAAATCCAAAGAATATAAGAGTGGAGATATTGTTGTCGCACGAACTGACGACGGAACGACAGTGAAAAAATTTATCGCCGATGGCGGAAAAAGATATCTAAAACCGGAAAATCCAGAATATAAAAACATCCCCATTATCCCAGGAGAAGTGCAATTTGAAGGCAAAGTAATTTTGAATTTAAGTAAGATAAAATAAAAAAATATGGCAATAAAAAAAATACCAGATGATCAAATCGCATTTTATCAAACACCAGAAGGCTCGGTAAATATCGAGGTTTTATATTCTGAAGAAAATATTTGGTTGCCACAAAAACGCATGGCAGAACTTTTTAATACGACAGTGCCAAATGTAAATATGCATTTGAAGAATTTACTTGAAAAGGGGGAAATAGAAGAAAATTCAGTTATTAAGGATTTCTTAACAACTGCCTCGGACGGAAAGAAATACTGGACAAAATTTTATTCCTTAGAAGCGATTATTGCCGTAGGTTATCGAGTAAATTCTGAGCGGGGCACGCAATTTCGTCAATGGGCAACGGGAATTTTAAAAAATTATATTCACAAAGGCTATGCCTTGGATGTTAATCGAATGAAGTACGGCTCTCGTTTCAGTGCCAGATATTTTGACGATTTGTATGAGGAAATAAAAGACATTCGCACCAGCGAACGGATGATCTATCAGAAAATCACTGATATTTATGCAACAGCAATTGACTATTCTCCAAAAGCTTATGAAAGCAAACAATTTTTCGCGACCGTGCAAAATAAACTGCATTTTGCTATCACTGGTAAAACGGCAGCAGAAATAATCACGGATCGAGTGAATAGTAAAAAAGAAAAAATGGGCCTGACCTCTTGGAAGCGATCTCCGGAAGGAAAAATTATGCCGAGCGACACGATAATTGCCAAAAATTATTTGGACAAAAAAGAGTTGGAGCATTTGAATCGCATTGGGAATATGTATCTGGATTATGCGGAGATGCAGGCGGCGCGAGGCAGGGCAATGACTATGAAAGACTGGGTGGAAAAGCTCAATGCTTTTCTTAAGTTTACCGAATATGATATTTTGACGAATGCCGGAAAAGTTAGTCATGAGGTGGCGGAGGTTTTGGCGTTGGAAGAATATGAAAAATATAGAAAGATACAAAATAGAGAATTCAAATCTGATTTTGATAGATATCTTGAAATAGAGCAAAAAACCAAAGAGTTTATGCTCGCGATAGATGAACATAAATCTAAGGAGAAAAGATAATGGAAAATTGAAATTAGCGATTGGCGGAAGAAATAATAAATCAAAAAAATCTCAAAAACTGTTTTAGGGCGGTTTTTTTATAATATTAAAATAATCTTAGGTAAAGCTTTTCATGTTAGTTGCTACGCAATAGCTCATAATAAAAGGTTA
>DCUU01000019.1 GCA_002328565.1 Candidatus Moranbacteria bacterium UBA2206 | reverse complement strand
GGCTCTTCTAGTCCGGCAATGATATTTAGGAGGGATGATTTTCCACAACCAGAAGGTCCAAGAATCACCACAAACTCTCCTTTTTTGATTGTGAGATTAACATCAAATAACGATTGAAAAGCATTGTCTTTTCCACGATTGTAGGTGAGATTAATTTTTTCCATCTCAACTAATTTTTCTTTTAGTTCCATTTTTGTTTTAAAGATTATTAATAACTAATTTATACTTAAAATTATACTACATCCTCCAGTATTTGACAAATATCTTATTTTCTGCTAGTATTCGCCATTAATTACTAATAGAAGAATATTCCGATTCTAATGTATTATTAATAGGCTAATTATTTTTTAAATTATATGAAAAAAAGCATTAAACGCACAAAAACAACCGTGGCACTTATGAGCACACTTTTGTTTATAGCTAGCACTGCCTTTGCCGATGTCTCTATTGATGTGGAGAATAAATCCACCAATAATGTGACTGCCACAGGAGGAAGCGCTAAACAATCGCAATCACAAAGCCAAAGTCAAGTGCAAAAACAAGGAAGCGGATCTGGAATATGCTCTTCTTGCTCTGGCGGAGGTTCTGGGTCACAATCACAATCCCAGTCTCAATCACAATCTCAATCAGCTACAGGAGGAAGTGCTTCTGTTAGTCAAAGCTCAAAAACGGAGATAGAAATTGATGTTGATAATGACGGCGACAATAATGGTGATGATAGAAATCATTATACCTATCGAGATGGAAAAACTTATCGAAAAATCGCTATTGGCGATAAGAGCTTGCCAGCTACAGGAAGCTCAGCTACGGGACTAGCTACACTTCTTGCTATCTCAGGCGCAGTAGCTTTTGGAATGAAATATGCATATAAAAAGTTTGCCAAATAATTCCAGCTTTTGAAAGTTTTCAAAAAAAATTATGCGTGAATTTTGGCAAAAAATAAAAGGCAGTTGGATAGGTTCTCTTCTTTTCAGCTGTCTTTTTATATCAATCTTTATCGGCTTATTCTATCTAGTTAATTTTGATTTTAAGCCGAATTCAAAAAACAAATCAACTACACAATCATTGGTTGGTTTGAATTTGGATGAGGAGATAAAAAAACGATTAGGTTCGACAGACATATCTGTGGAAAGTTATTCAGCTTGGGCAATGCGTCTCGGATTGAATACTTCTAACTCTGGACTTGATCAAGATCCTGATAGTGATGATTTGGCAAACTATCTGGAATATGTTTATGGCACCAATCCTTTGGCAAAAGATACTGACAAGGACAGCTATTCGGACAAAGCCGAAATTACCAATGGATATGATCCAGATGCTCCGGGGGACAGCAACATCAAACCGCGAGTGGAGATTTCCATTGCTAAAATTGCAATTTCAGCACCGATGATTTGGTCAAAAAGTGAAAAAGAATCAGATATGCTGAGAGAACTTGAAAATGGTTTGGGGCACTATCTCAAAACTTCTGCCCCAGGACAAAAAGGGAATATGATTGTTTCCGGTCATTCAAGTAACTATCTTTGGGCAAAAGGGGATTATAATCATGTTTTCAAGGATTTGGATAATTTAGAAAAAGGTGATGTTATCACCACTACTACTTTTCAAAAAAATGGAAAAATTATTATTTACCGCTATGTCGTTAGCGAGAAATTTGTGACAGTTCCAAATGATGCCAGAATTTTTGAAAATTCCGACAATCCAATTCTCACTCTTTCTACTTGTTGGCCAATCGGCACAAACTTTCGCCGACTTATCGTCAAAGCGCAGTTGCAAAAATAAAACTTTTCAAAACTTGACAAAATAGCTATTTTCTGCTAGTATAGTTAGTTAAATATTGTGCTCTAAAAATTGTCATGCTGAACTCGTTTCAGCATCTAAATGACATAAATCATTATCCTTACACTTTTTTTAATTAAAAATAATTAAAAATAGTGTCATGATAAGCTACGACTGAACATTGACAAATAATCCTTGAGTCTTTATTTAAAAGCTCGGGTTCATATAATCAATAATCACAAAACAAACAATAAAAACAATAAGAAGAGGGCGAAAAGCCCGAGGAGGAAGTATGAAAAAAATGTTGATGGTAGTTCTGGCAGTTTTGGCTATGGTTTTCTCCGCGAGTTTTACTTTCGCGGACGACGTAGAAGTGGACGTCTCAAATGAGTCCGTAAATAACGTTAACGCAACAGGCGGAAACGCCATAAATAATCAGGATCAAGCAATGGAGCAATGGCAAAAGACGAGCTCTTGTGCCACAGGTGGCCAAGGTGGAGCCGGTGGCAAGGGTGGCGAAGGCGGAGACGCCAAAGCAACTGTCGGCAACACCACGGCAACTGTCGGTAATGTTACCGGCGGAAGCGTTGGTAATACGACCGCTGATGCCGATGCGTCGGCGAATATCGGGGATACCACCGCCAAGTCTGAAACGACCGTAAAAGGCGTTGAAGGCGACCAAAGCATAGAGAATAAAAATATCTATGTTGCTCCTGAAAACAAGCGGGGGCATATCAACGCCCCTACAGGTCCAAGTGGCTCGTTTCTTAATGCCATTGTATCACCACCTTCGAAAGAATGGGAGATGTATATTTGCGACCCATTCTTAAAAACACTAACAAAAAAACAACTGGAGATTATGTCGAAAGAGGCTGGTGGATTCTTTTCATCAGGCATTTCAAAAAGCTTGATGGTTGAAAAAGCTGACGAATTCGATGACTCACCGCTTTTTCGGCTTGATTTTATGCCGGAACCAACCGCTCAGTATTTGGGTGAGTTCCGATATGAATCGGACGACCCTATTGCATGGGGTGCGGTTCTGGGACATGCTCTCTTGGCAGCCAAAAAAGATGTAAATGCGAAAAGGGTGGTTGTGTGGAAAAAAGTATACACAAATCCATCCGCTAGCGGTTTATCTATTGGATCTGGAGCGGCAGGTTCTCTACTTGGTGGAAAAGATGGAGATGCTGCTGCTGGAGCAGTCGGTCTTGGTGGGTTGATTGGAAAAACATCTGCAAAGAACGAGGAGGTTTATGGGGTTCTTGTTCGAGCATTTGGCGATGGCCCGACCGACCCGCCGGCAGGAATGGAAGTTTGCGGACTTACAGTGTCCGCGCCAACGGCAGAAATCGTGGAGGAAGAAATCCCTCCGCAAAAGCCGGCCTGCGACGCAGACGCGATCCGCAAGGATATTAAAGACCTTGAAGTTAAAATCTCTAACTGCACAAAATGGAGTTATAACAACATGGGTCTGCGATTTCAAAAGGCTGGGAAGTATATCGACCTCGCGCTTTGCACAGGCGAGAACGGATATTATTCTGAGGCGATCAAGGATTTCAAACTCGCCGAAGAAAATTATCAGCAAGGAAAAGACATCTCGACCCACCAGACCGAAGCAGACAAGCTTCTGGCGGATGTTTATTATTGGTGGGGCGGATGTATCGTTGAAATTTCTGGGCCAAATGCTGCGATTGCTTTCGCCCAAGACAAAGAAATAACAAATATATCAAACGGATTCAAAAAATAGGAGGTTCGAAATGAACAAAAAAATGATTGTTATTATCGCGTTGGTGATTTTTTCCGTATCGAGTGCTTCGGCATTCGAGAGTAATGGAAACCTTTCGGTGCCGGCCGCTCCCGGAGTAACAAAAAATCAAGTAAACGAGGCAATGAATCGCCTCGCGAAAAAAATCAAAAAAGAGACGGACTGGATATCCGTCAAGATCGGAAATGCAAAAAAGTCTGCTGAAGAGGCGAAGAGTGCCTCAGAAGCAGCACAGATTGCGGCCGAAATCGCTAATGCCACCACCCAAAAAGCGGTAAGCAACAGCGAAGAGGCAAAAATCGCAGCAGAATCGGCGGCAACAAATGCGACTGGCGCAAAGACTGCTGCCGAAACCGCGGCAACAAATGCGATTGATGCAAAAACCGCGGCCGAAGAAAATAAAGAGGCCACTTCTGACCTCAGCATTTATTTTCTGATGGGTATGACTCTGTTAATTATTATATTAGTCATCGGCTTTCTGGGTTCAATTTGGGCGATTATGACTCGAATCAATCGTAGCCAAAAAGCTGTCATCCAAGAAATGAATGATGGCAGAATCGCCCAAGAAATTTCCGAGACTAAAGAAGGAATCTCAGACGTGAATGGGAGACTTTCTGAAATCGCCGAAGAGATATCGGAAATCAAGGGCGTCGTCAAGCCCGACCCATTCACGCTCCATTTCACAGTCGCCGGACAGGAATATTCATACAATGCTTCTGTCAACAATCGAGGAAAATTTGTTTCAATTTTTGCCCCGAAAGTTGACCCCGGCGACGAACCGTCCAATCCTTCGCAGACGGTACGAGCAACATATGCGGAGGAAAAAGATTTGATGAAAAGTTGCAAGTCGGCAATGAAGGAATATGAAAAGCCGACCTGTGATCAAATTCAAAAAAATCTCATCGATCATCTGCTTTCGACTGGAGAACTGCGAAAAGCCTAAAAACTAATCGCAGAACTTCGGGGAGCCCGAGCCAGCAAAAACGGCTCGGGCTCCAAACTCAAAATTAAAAGAAAATCAAGGTAAGCAAAAATCGGCTTTTTTCCAAACTGGAAAAAATCGGTCGAGCCACAATCTGTGGAAAAATTTGCCAAAATTGATTGGAAGTTAATTTTTGAGCGTAGTACAAACGGTTTATGTTTTTTTCTTGAAAACGATTGATACGGTATTCCAAATTGGAAACCTAAAAAACTACAAATTGTAGTCAATCGGACATACTGATCTTGCAAATTACAAATCGGGGATAAAAAGAAAAAAGATGTAGGCTATGAATTCGAAAAAAATCCTTTCTCATTGTAGAAAGGTAAACATACGGACGACGGTATTCCAAATTGGAAGCCGTCGTTTTTGTTTGACAAAAAATATATTCTCTGCTATACTTCGAAGTTAAAAAATAATCAACAAAATAACAACTCTATGGAACTTGAAAATACGCTTAAATTAGCCAAAAAGTACCTTGGAACCGCCATTTTAGCGGGACTGTTTTTGGGTGCAATTTCATTTCTAATTCTCATTGTCACACAAAAAAGTTTTCGTTCAAACACGGATATTTTGATTGTGCAAAATCAAGAAGGAGTGGTGGATTATTATGCCATGAGTCGCAGTGCTGACTATTTGTCCAATATCTTGTCGCAAACTATTCATAGTGAAAAATTTCTAGATGAAACAATTGCCACGGGAAAAATTTCCGCCGGTTTATTCTCAAATAATCAAGCTCAAAAGTTAAATACTTGGCAAAAAACAATTGGTATCAAAAAAAATTCAACTGCTGGCATCTTGAGCTTGGAAGTTTTCGGTGATACTGCTCGTCAAGCCGAAGATATTTCCAGCGGAGTGTTGGATGTATTGATCAACAAAAATTCAATGTTTCTAGGTGAAAAACAGAATCTCAAAATTCAAATTCTTTCTGGACCAATCACCGAAAAAAATCCTTCTGTTTCAAAAATTATCCTAGCTAGCTTGGCTGGATTTCTCATTGGAATGATTTTGGTTTTTATGTGGGCAATCTACAAAATTCCAAATATGAACAAAAAAGAGAACGGAACTATTGAATTTTATCCACTAGAAGCTCTGGACGCCAATAGTGAATATTGGAAGGAAAGATTGAATAAAAAGTAATATTAGTATAGACTAATGTTATCAAAGAAGTTATTTAACAACTGAATAAAATTGTCATTTCCACGAAAACCTACTAAAATTAGTAAATTTTCGCGGGAATGACAATAAAAAACAACTAGAGTGAAAGGAGGCGAAAAAACTAATCATTGGCGAGTGTTAATAATAGAAAAAATAATCGGGATTAAAATCCCAAAAAAATCCAGGAGGAATTAACCATGAAAAAATACGCACCCCTTATTGCAATAATTTTTTACCTGTTTCTTTCATTCTCAACGGCAATTGCGGCGGAAGTCTCAGCTGAAGCCACCGCAAACTCGGCCAGCACGTCAGCTTCGTCCAGCGCATCAGCCTCGGCGTCAGGATCAGGGGCTTGCGCAACCTGCATAGGTTGCGCGACGATCAAGATTACAGTTGCATCAGTACCTGGCCAGTATTATCGGATGGTGACGATCGACTTTCGTTTCCCAGCTGGATTTCCCAGCTGGGTAGAAGAGACAAGAAAAGTGACCTATACGGATCCGCTTCTTGTGCTTTCTGATAAAATTGAAAACATTGAAACGGAAAGAATGAGCCCTGGCAAGCTCATTAAGGCCCAAGCTTATTTCTGGACGGACGGAGGGTGTTTGGTTGTTCGGCGAGTTTTCGCCGCCAACCCCGGCGAGTTTATTACTCTGTTGGCCACCACTTGGGCAGGCCTGAAGTATGAGTTGGCAATCGACAAACCTGGATCAGTAATTAATAAGATCTATTGTTTGTTTGGACTGGTCGAGCTCGCCCAACGCTCCGACAGATCCTACGGGTTCAGAATTAAATAAAACCCAAAAAATCTCAGGCTGGGATTCCAGCTATAACAACCCGAGCCCCGTCGTCCTAACAAGGACTTCGGGGCTTGCTTTTTTTTCTGATTTATGCTATAAATATAGGTCATCTTTATTACATTGTCATTTCTGAATTATTAATTTTTTACACTAGATTCCCGTTTTCACGGGAATGACAACCAGCCAAATGAACAACATTTTCAAAAATATCATAAAAACCGACCAAACTGATCTGAAAATCGGCTTGGTTTTCTTGTTTTTTTCATTTCTAACATTAAACTATCTTTTTTTAGGCAATAATTTTCTCATTTTTCTAATTTTCTTTTTTTGCGTTTCTATCATAATTTGGGATTCTCCGCGAGCTGGAATTTTGGGCATCATGCTTACTGTTATGATTTTTGGAGAAAGTTTTTCTCTTTTACCAGTGCAAATTGGCAAACAAGTCTACAAATTATACGCGATGGATTTGGCAATGTTTTTGATTTTTGCTTTTTGGTTTTTGCAAGCAAAAATTATGCAACGAAAATTATCTCTAGATATCTTTGATAGAAAAAACATCTGGCTGAGTATATTTTTTCTGGTGTTGTTTTTTTCCTTGTTGCGAAGCATTTTTTTGCAAACAGATTTGACTTTGGCAATTGGTACTTTCAAAAACTATGCCTATTTACTCATTTATTTTCTTGCTTTGAATTTGTTTTCTTCTTGGAAAGAAATATTTAGAATTTTGCGAGTTTTGTTTTTTGGGGGACTACTTATCATTGGTTTCGTTTTTTGGGGATTTTTGGCGGGCAAAGGACTTTGGACCGAAAGCACTCCCGGACTACGTTATCTTTCCGGTTTGCACACTTACTACCTGACTTTTTCACTCATTCTACTTTTTGTTGGCCTTGCGTATAATGATTATTTTCGCAATAAATTTTCCACTGGGATAATTTTTGTCATCCAAACAGCGGGCGTGATTGGCAGTATGTTTCGCCATCTCTGGTTGGGTTTTCTTTGCGCACTTTTTGCTATGTGGCTTTTTATGCGAAAAAGTGAAAAGAAAAACATCTTGCAACAATTTTCAAAACTAGCTTTTTTGGGATTTTTCATTCTGATTTTTTTCTTATGGATACTTCTTTTGTCCGGAAAAGAGATTGATTTTTTGAATAATAGCACTTTGGTATCTTCGATAGTTAAGCGCGCCCAAACTCTCACTCAAACCAGCTATGAAATGGAAAGCGCCGCTGGTTGGAGATTGTCAGCTTGGCAAAGTGCTAGTCAAGAATATCTGAAATCGCAGATCCTTGGCATTGGACTGGGGAAAAAGATTTTCCTGGATTATAACAACTTTTTGGATTTGGTGGATGTGCGAAACATTCACAACGATATACTAAGTATCTTGATTCAAGTCGGCATTATTGGCTTTGTGCCGTTTTTAATCTTTCATTGTTATCTGGCAAAAGATTTGTGGACAGCTTTGCGAAAAAACGAAAAGAATAGACAGATACTACTCGCAGTAGCAGGCTTTGGCATAGTGGCGATATTTGGAGCATTTTTTGCTCTTTACATTTCCTTTACAGGCACAGCCATATTCTATTGGATGGTTATGGCAATGATTAGTATCGTCGTAAAATTAAGTCAAACAAAATGAAAAGTATAATAATTGTCACTTACAATTCAGCCTTTTATATCGACAGCTGTTTGGCTTCGATAGGAAAAAACATATCTTCCCCAGATCAGGTTTTTTTGATTGATAATAATTCTGCTGACGACACAGTTAAAAGAATCAATGAGTTTATAAAAAACAAAAACAATTTCAAATTGATAGTACAGAAAAATAATTTGGGATTTGCCAAGGCTGTGAATATTGGTTTTGAAATGTCACAAGGGGATGATATTTTTCTAATCAATCCCGACACTAAATTTGAAGCGGGGATTTTGGATGCGGCAATATCACTAGCTAATCAAAAGTCTGCTGGCATTTGCGGGGTAAAACAAATAAACGAAATGCGTAGACCACTAGGATCTTTTGGAAAATATCCTAGTATGATTTCTAATTTTTTTGAAACAATTCAGCTGGCTAAAATTTTTCCTCTTGGCCTATATGTCCGTTATAATTTTTTCACCAAAAAACTATTTTTTTCCAATCGACAAGTTGATTGGGTTGGGGGCGGATTTATGTTGATCAAAAAAGAAGTAATTGAAAAAATTGGCAAAATGGACGAAAACTTTTTTATGTATCTGGAAGATGTGGATTTTTGCCAGAGAGCCAAGAAGGCTGGTTTTGCTGTGTGGTTTTTTGGCAGTATTGAAATTTGGCATTATGGCGGAAAAAGTTTTTCTAAGAAAAATAGTTTAGAGCAGAAAAAATATAACCGAGAAAGCTTGAAATATTTTATGCAAAAACATAAAACTCTATGAAAATTTTAGAAATAAATAAATATAATTATCCTAAAGGTGGCGCTGATCGACATTTTTTAGATGTCGTTTCACTGCTCGAATCAAAAGGTCACGAAGTGGCAATTTTTTCTATGGAAAATGAGAAAAACGAACCATCTCGATGGGAAAAATATTTCGTGAGTTATGTTGGATATAATAAAAATGATTCAACTTTGTTGCAAAAAATTGTTGGGATTTGCCGAATGTTCTATTCTTTTGAAGCCAAGAGAAAAATCAAAAAGCTCTTGAATGATTTTCAACCGGACATTGTTCATATTCACAATACCTATCATCAAATTTCTTTTTCTATAATTTCAGAAATTAAAAAAAGAAAAATTCCAATCATCCTAACTGTGCATGATTATCATTTGATTTCTCCTGACAAAGACGAGTTTTTGGAAAGCGTTGGCAAAAAATATTGGAAGTTTTTACTCTTAAGCCGAAAATATTTGTTGCCAAAAAGATTGCTCCTAGTTTTGAAAACTTATTTTGAAGATATTTTGGGCTGGAAAGATAAAATAGACTTGTTTATTTCTCCAAGCTTGTTTGTAGCCGAAAAACTCAAAAAATGGGGGATAGAAAGTGAAAAAATACTTAATTTAAGCCATTTTGTCCCCGATTCAAAGTTAGACGAAAAACTTGAGGATCAAAAACACTCTCCTTATGCCTTCTATTTTGGGAGAATTTCTAAGGATAAGGGCGTGCCAGAACTAATGCAAACTTTTCAAAAGATTAGCGGCATAAAATTGTATATTGCCGGAGAAATCGAAGATGATACGCAAATTTCTCAAACAGAAAATATTGTTTATCTTGGAAAATTAAACAAAAAAGATGTTCGAAGCTACATAAAAAATGCGAGTTTTTGCGTTTCTTTTTCTAAGTTACCTGAAACTTTCGGGTTAACTGCTCTTGAATCAATTGCCCTAGGAAAACCCTTTATCGGACTTGATGCTGGCGCTTACAGCGAAATAATTGACCCAGGAAAAACCGGCTTTATTTGTAATAACATTAGAGAAGCCGAGGAAAAAATTTCCCAAATAGTTTCCGGAAAAATTGTTTTTAATGAAATAGAAATCGCGCAAATTGCCCAAGAAAAATTCGGCCAAGAAAAATATTACCAAGAATTTATCAAAATTACTGAAAAAATTTGACAAAATTCAATTAAAATGCTACTATCCGCTGTTAATAATTAATCGTAATTTATAAAGAAATGTTTAAATCCAACTACAAAATAAAGTCGAATAAAAAGCTTGGTTTAGCTGTTTTTTGCTTTTTAGCACTGGTCGTTATGACACTGCCCTTATTGGTTTCTTCTAGTCGAAAAAGCGATCTTTATGTTAACGCAAAGGCGGGAGATAATAGAGATGGCTCAGCTTCGCATCCATACAAATCAATCAATGAAGCGATTGATCACGCTAAAAATAAGGACAAGGTAGAAATTCATGTGGCCAAGGGAGAGTATAAGGAAAATATCACGCTCAGAAATGGGATAAAATTATTCGGAGAAGATAAGGAAAAAACTATCATTAAGGCAAAAAAAGAAAAGTACGAAACAGTTTCAATGAAAAACAATTCTACTATTGACGGCTTTACTATCAAAAACGGTAAGAAAGGAATTTGGGTGGAGAAAGATGCTGAGGCGAGTATCATTAATTGTATCGTGAAAGACAACGGCACTGGTATTGCTATCGAAGGAGGAAACACAAAAAAATCTAATCAGGTTTCTATTTCGAAAACTAAAATTAAGGATAATAACTGGTCAGGCATTTACGGAGCTGGGGCCAGAAGAATTTCGATAACCGAAAGTGAAATTTCTGGAAACAAAAAAGATGGCATTGATTTAGCTCGTGGAACTAGCGCCTGGATGGAAGCAAATTCAATTCGAAACAACGGAGGAAGCGGAATGAAATTAGTTTTGGATCAATCCAATATTTGGACTAAGAAAAATGATATTCGCGAAAACAGCCGAGAAGGAATCGAGGTATCTTCTTTTGGAACGGACGGCAGAATTGACATTGCTAAAACTAAGATTGTAAAAAATGGACTTTTTGGCATTGCTAGATTGCAAAGAGCCGGCAATACAGACTGGAATAAATTTTTCACCGTTAGTGATCAATCTGAAATTTGGGAAAATCGTTCAGGCAATATCTCTCATATAATTTATATAAAATAAAATGAAAATTGCATTTATCGGTCAAAAAGGAATACCGGCAAAATCCGGCGGGGTAGAAAAACACGTTGAGGAAATTGCTCTGAGACTTGCCCAAAAAGGTAATGAGGTTTTTGTCTATGTGCGCAATAATTATACACCAAAAAATCTCAACGAGTATCGCGGAATCAAGCTTATCCATCTACCCAGCATCTCCACCAAACATCTAGACGCGATTAGTCATACTTTTCTTGCTACAATCCACTCGCTGTTTCAAAATTATGACATAATCCACTATCAAGCAATCGGACCGAGCTCACTTTCTATAATTCCCAAAATTTTCAAAAGAAAAACTGCTATCGTCGCTACCTACCATTGCCAAGATTATTTTCACAAAAAATGGAATTGGTTTGCACGCACCTGTCTTCGTTTCGGAGAGATAATTACTTCTGTCTTTCCAGACAAAACAATTGCTGTTTCAAAAATATTAGGTGATTACATCCAAGCTAAATTCAAAAAACAAGCGGTAATCATTCCTAACGGAATGAATGTTTTTCCGACCTTGGAAAACCAATATCTAGCTAAATGGAATTTGCAAAAAGGTGGCTATATTTTGTCAGTTGGTCGGCTAATTCGACACAAAGGCATTCACTACCTAATTGAGGCTTTCAAAAACTTGGAAGACAAGCATTTGACGCGTGAAAAAAAACTAGTCATTGTCGGCGATGGATTTCATACTGATGATTATGTCAAAGAAGTCAAAGATTTGGCTCGTGGCCGAGAAAATATTATCTTTACCGGGAGTCAAAATGGCGAAGCGCTTAATCAGCTTTTTTCTCATAGCTATTGCTTTGTCCAGCCATCTGAATCAGAAGGACTGTCCTTGGCGCTTTTAGAAGCAATGGGCTATGGTAAAGCGATTCTTTCCAGCGACATCAAGGAAAATCTAGAAGCGCTAAATGATGAAGTGAGTATATCTTTTCGCTCCGGCGACGCCTCTGATCTAGAAGAAAAATTAGTGTTCCTTATCAATAATCCAGCGCTAGTGAAAAATATGGGAGAAAAAGCCATTGTAAAAGCTTGGAAAGAATTCAGTTGGGATAAGATAGCTGATCAAATCGAGGATATTTACAAAGAAGTTTTAGATAAGAAACGCTCATAAAATTATGTCAGAAACATTCAAAGCAAAAAAATTCTATATCTTTTTTCTCATAGCAACCGTGATGGCTTTTTTGCTTTTGATAAATTTCGAGCGCACCTATCAGTCTCAAACAGAAATTTTAGTTATTTTTAAGAGTGAAAAATCAGCTCAAAATGCGGATATAATTTTGGAAAATTTGACTATATTGCCAGGGTCACTTTCTTTTTATGATCGAGTGATTCGAGCTGAAGAAGATGCAAAAAATGAAGCTGTGTCAGAATTGCCGGATTATAAAAGAAAAAAATATTGGAATGAAATAATTGAAATAAAAAGAGCCGGCAAGAGTTCTGTTTTGCAATTTATCGCGAAAAATGATGATGCATACACGGCAGAAATTTTGAGCACCCAAGCAGTCAAAAGTCTCATTAGTGTTATCGGCGCTTATTATGACATCCGAAATGATATTGATATTAGAATAATTGAAGGACCAATCACAAAATCTTCTTTCTCCGGTTCATATATTTATACTTTTATTAGAAGTTTGCTAGCAGGATTTTTCTTGGCTTTTATATTGCATTATTTTCTGTTTTTATTTGCAAAAAATCAACCAAAAGAAAAATCTAAAATAAAACTAACTTGGACGTACAAGGAAACACCAAAGAGCACAGAAAAAAAACAGAATGACACACCTGCCCGCAATGCTTCGCATAGCGATGCAGGCGGGGAAATAAAAAAAGTAACCAAATCAGATATTGTAAAAGGAGAATATATTCCAATTTTTGGGAAAAAAGTGGCTGCACCGGATAATTTGCCAATTGCAGAAGATATTCCAGCCTTTGAACAAACCAAAGAGGAAGTGACTGAAGTTAAAACAGAAAAAACTCCACTTGTGCATGAAGCTACTGCGGAGGAAGTCAAGGAAAGATTGAATAAGCTCTTGAGTGGGAAAATTTGATAAAATGACAAAAAACTTATGGCAAAAACTTATTCCCTAAAATTCTGGATCATTTTTTGGTCAGTGGCCGTAATATTCTTGGCTGGTTTTTATTTTTTTCTGGAAGCCAGAAAACAACCAGGAAAAATTATCTCAGGAGCAATCAACTTTCTTCCGATTGAACTTTCGCAAAAAACTGAGTATAAATCCACTGCTTATTTTGCTGACTATCTTTTAAGGCAAGATGAAAAAGAAAAAGTTTTTTTGATTCTTTTTCAAAATAATATGGAGCTTCGTCCGGGAGGAGGTTTCATTGGAGCTTTTGGAATTTTGAAAATAAAAAATGGAAAAATAATTGATATGCAAACTCATGATCTTTCCAATTTTGATGGTCGAATTCCTTCCACTATCGAACCTCCCTATCCAATGAAAGAAACCTTGCGTATTGATTCATGGAAATTGCGTGATTCTAATTTTTCACCAGATTTTTCCGAAAATGCCAAAAAGGCCGAATATTTTTATCACCTAGGAGAAGGTCAAGAAAATTTTGATGGCATTGTATCAATCAACACAAATGTTCTTTCTTCAATTTTGAAAGTTACTGGATCGGTGAGTTTACCTGATTATCCTGGAGAATATACATCAGAAAATGCTATTTTGAATTTGGAATATCAAGTGGAAAAAGGTTATGCTCAACAAGGAATCCAACAGGGTGAAAGAAAAACAATAATGAATAAGTTGGCACAAGTGCTAATTGAAAAAGTTTTTACTTTGAACAATTCTCAAAAGCTCGATTTGGCCAAGGTTATTTTGGAAGATTTGAACAATAAAAACATTCAACTATATTTCAAGGATCAGGATTTCGAAAATCAAGCCAGAAAATCTCTTTGGGCGGGAGAAATAAATTCTACTTGGACAGGGGATTATCTAATGATGATTGATGCTAATCTAGCATCCTATAAAAGCGATTATTATATTGATCGTTCTTTTGATTATGTCATTGATTTGTCTAGCGAAAAACCCAGCGCAACTCTCAAGATAACTTATACTCATAGAGGAAAAGTCCAAGACTGGATGACTAAGGACTATCAAACTTATTTGCGAATTTATGCGCCCAAAGACGCTTGGCTTACAAGTTCTAATAATGTTGGAAAAATTAATTTCGGTGAAGAATTCAGCAAAAAATATATCGGCACGCTTTTTACCGTCCCACTCAACCAAACTAAAACTGTAGAATTTAACTATACCCTCAAAGATTTAAACATAGAAAATTATGATCTATTAATCCAAAAACAATCTGGTCTTTCCGAGCTTCCCGGAAAAATTACCGTTATTGACAAAAATGGAGAAAGGAAAAGTTATGATGTTAACATTAAGAACGAATGGAAATTATCAGAAGAGAAATAATTTTGATATAAAATTTTTTATATAAACTAGGGAGGAAGTTTTCCTTAACAACTAAACATGAAGGGATTAGAAATGAAAGTTGATCTTAAAATTTTTTTATCTGGAATGATTTTTGCATGTTTCTTGGTGTTTTCAATTTATTTCGGCATTATTTCCAAACCCTTAACGCCTGAGGAGCAGACAGAAAGACAAAAACAAAAAAACGCTTCCACGATGACAATTTTTGAGGATTCTGTTTTTTTGAAGCATCCTAAAACAGGCGAATGTCTCGAGGTATTCTTCAAAAAAGACTCCGGCGAAACTGAGATTATAAACAATCTTATGGCAGTTCGCCCATGCAATTGCGAAAAAGTTCCGTCAGAATTATTAATAACGGCGGAAATTTCAAAAAAACCTTAAAAAGGAAGTGCTTATGTTAAATTTATTTTTTATTTTTTTAAAAAAACTGAAAAAAAGAAATCACAAAAAAAGCTCTGGTATTGAAGCCTATATGAAGGCTGCCTATGAAGTGGCCCTGGAAAGAGAACAAGCCTATATTAAATTAGGCTTGTGGTAAAAAATCGAAAAGCCCGTGCCGGAGAATTCTCCGGCACGGGCTTTATTTAATTTTTAGGTATGGTAGAATAAGTAGGAAGTATAAAGTAAAAATACAATACTTTATTTTTTCGTATTTCGTTAATTTAGTATTTCGTAAAACTATGGAATTTATAAAAACTACCCTAAAAGACGCTTATTTAATCAAACCGCAAGTTTTTGGCGACAACCGCGGATTTTTCTTGGAAAGTTATTCTAAGAAAAAATTTGAAAAGGAGGGGATTGATGCAGAATTTGTGCAGGATAATCATTCAAAATCAGAAAAAAAAGGCACTCTACGCGGATTGCATTTTCAAGCTCCGCCATATACGCAAGCTAAATTAATTCGAGTTGTGAAGGGAAAAATCCTAGATGTAATTGTCGATCTTCGGCGTGACAGCGAGACTTTTGGCCAGTGGGAAGCTTTTGAGATATCAGCCGAAAATTTTCAAATGCTTTTCGTCCCGCGTGGTTTTGCACATGGATTTATGACAATAGAAGATAATACGGAGGTTTTATATAAAGCAGATAATTTTTATGAGCCTTCGCACGAAGGAGGAATCGCTTGGAATGATTCAGATTTAAAAATAAATTGGCCACTAGAAAATCCGATTCTTTCCGAGCGCGACAGCAAATGGCCAAATTTGAAAAATTTAGATAATCCTTTTTAATAAAAAATATATGAAATTATTAGTCACAGGTGGTGCAGGGTTTATTGGTTCAAATTTCATTCATTATTGGATCCAAAAATATCCTAATGACAAAATCGTCAATCTGGATGCATTGACTTATGCCGGCAATTTAGAAAATTTGAAATCTATTGAAAGTAATCCGAATTATAAATTTATCAAAGGGGATATTGGAAATTTAGAAGTAAATAAAAAACTACTAAAAGAAGAGGGGATAAATGTTATTGTAAACTTTGCCGCTGAATCACATAATGGTCGAGCTATGATAGAACCTGACATTTTTGTGAAAACTAATGTATTGGGCACGCAAATGCTTTTGGAGGCAGCTAGATTAGTAGGAATAGATAGATTTCATCATATTTCCACCTGTGAAGTTTTTGGTGACTTAGGGCTGGATGAAGACAGATCATTCAAGGAAAGCGACCCTTATACCCCTAAAACGCCCTACAACGCATCTAAGGCCTCAGCTAATCATGAAGTGATGGCTTACTTTCATACTTTTAAATTACCCATAACAATTAGCCATTGTGCTAACAACTATGGTCCTTATCAATTTCCTGAGAAAGTTATTCCTAGATTTATTACAAATGCACTTCAAGATCAGGAATTGCCATTATTCAAGAGTAGTCAAAATAAGCGCGAATGGCTTCATACTTCTGAGCATGCCAGTGCAATTGATTTAATAATCCATAAAGGCAAGCCAGGAGAAGCTTATAATATTGGCAATGGCACGGAAAAAAGCGTCGAAGAAATAGCAGATGCTGTTCTTTCGCGATTAGGTAAGCCAAAAACATTAAAAACTTATGTGGAAGATCGCCCTGGACACGATAGACGCTATCTTCTTGATACGACAAAAATTCAAAAAGAACTAGGCTGGAAACCTGAAATAGATTTTGAAAAAGGATTAGACGAAATTGTCCAATGGTATATTAATAATGAAGCGTGGTGGCGTCCACTCCTAGGAAAAGGCTTTGTAGAAAATTATAAAAAATTATAAGGATAATTTCTTAAAGACTTCCACTGGGGAGTCTTTTTTTTATCCGCCTATTTCTATTCCAAGAAATGTAGTTTTTTCAGGAAAAGTTATGGAAAATAAGTTAGCCACAGCATCTTTAGTGTCAATGAAATACATTTTTTCCAAAGCACCATTGTAGATAACAAAAGGATTGAGCGTCTGAGTGTTTGCAAGATCCATGCAATTAGCATGATCTCGCGGGTCAATTTCAATAATTTTTATCCAACGACCGGAATTGAAAATAACATGCTCATAATCCTTAAACCATTGAACATTCTTAATTGGTTCGCTGTAGCGAGTGATATTTTGCAATTCATTTTCCTCGCGAATTGGCTGAGAAAGTTGTTCGCGTAAAAAATACACTGAAATTTCATTATTTGACCAGAAAAGAATTCTTTTGCCATCATCTGAGAAATGAGCTTCTTCAATTTTGTCTGCTAATTTTCTATAATAATCACCATAATCGCCTTTGTTGTAAATATAAAAATCTTTGTTTTCTAAGGTTAGGGCAATTCTTGAATCATCATAGACTACCACCGAAGAAATTTTGACATTTTGGGAATCCGGAAAATTATTCGTGATTTGAACCGGATCGCTTTTTCCATCCAAACTATTCTTGTATAAAAGTCCGGAATTTTGTGAATAATAAACAGAGGATCCTGAAAGATCATAACTGGAAACATCCGAGGCAATTTGCGAAATATTTTGAGGATTCTTTATGTCTAATCTAAAAAGAATACCATCTTCAAGAAAAAATAGGAAACCACTTTCCCTAGGATCCCACCTCACATCATGAACATTTTTTTTATTCAAAACTTCGGTTAAGTTAAGGCTATTTTTGTTTTTAAAATCATAGATAAAATAGCTGTATTCATATTCAGCCGGCACTTCAGCGAATGTTTTTTTTGGTTGAGCCTTAGAAGGAATATTTTTTTCTTTTTGCGCGCTATTCTCTGCTAATTTTTTAACCGGGATAGAAAGAAAAGAATTATCCGGAGACCATTCAATGTTTTCTTTTTTAGCATCTTCAATGAGTTGCCAACCCGCCAAATTAATTTCCTGAGAAACAGTATTATTTTCTAAGTTGAAAATATTTACCAATAAATCATTTTCAGAGTTTAGAGTGTAGGCCATAAGATTATTTCTCGGAGAAGTGAAGAACTTATAAATTCCTGGCGTATCAAGATTGGTTTTTTCATAATTATTTTTGACTAAAAGCACATTCCAAAATTCACTAGCCAGTCCACTGTGCACTTGAGTTTTTTTGCTCCAAGTTTGAAAATCCGGAGCTGAAATTTGAAGATTATATTCTCCCGGAACAATGCCCGAGACATTAAAAGAACTGTTTATCCGGTTTAATTTCTTTGATTCAAAAAGCTCATCATTTAATTTTATATCCACTGTCTGGGGATTTGATTTGAAAGTAATGGTTCCGCTATGAACAAAAACACCTCGATTTTTATCGAAGCGATAACCTTTAGCATTGAGGATTATCACCGGCACTGTTATCGAAAACAGGAGTACTAAAATCCAAAAAAACACTTCTCTTTTCCAACTTTCCATATTTCACATGTTACTATAGAAATCGTATTTTGTCCAGCAGTTTATTTAGCCTAAAAACAATAAAACAGCCTTTGGGGAATAGGCTGTTTTATATACTTACATTGAAGATCCTTTCATTGGATGGCCACTCGAATATTCTCCACTCATCATTTTCGTTGGGATAAAAATGCCATAAATAGCGGAAAGACCTACGAGGGAATAAATTATTCTGGTAAGCAATGTCATTTCACCGAAAATCGCGCCAATAACATTAACTCCAAATAAACCTAAGATTCCCCAATTTAATCCGCCGATTATGAGCAATGCGGCAACTATCCAATCGAATACATTTAAAGTTTTCATAATTTTTCACCACCCCTCTAGTTTAATTTTATCGCAAAATAACAAAATATTGCATGTAAAGTAATACACAAAAACCAAGCGAAAATTTCAAAATCATTGACAAATCGCCACTGATGCGCTATATTATTTAGGTAGTATTTTACTTATAAACAACTCATAAAAAAACAGCTATGTTGGCAATTATAAAAACTGGAGGAAAACAGTATAAAGTGAACGAGGGAGACAAAATCAAGGTAGAAAAATTGGAAGGCGAAGAGGGGAGCAAGATTGTTTTTTCTGAAGTCCTTTTTTTGGGCGATGAAAAAGATGTCAAAATTGGAACCCCCTTTCTCACTGATGCCACAGTTGAAGGCACAGTTTTGAAAACTGCTAAAGGAAAAAAAGTGACAGGAATTAAATTCAAACCAAAGAAAAGATACAAGGTGAAATTCGGACACAGACAAACAATGACGGAAGTGGAAATCACTAAGATTGGATAAAAAAATTATCTTTTACTATTTTAAAAAAGTCTTGATTCAAATCAAGACTTTTTTTATTTTCTATTTATTATCGCACTTCCTAGTGTTAGCTCATCTGCATATTCAATATCAGAGCCCGTGGAAAGTCCGCGGGCAAGCTTGGTGACGTTGGCAGAAGTTTCTTTTAACATTCTGGCAATATAGAGCGCTGTGGCATCGCCTTCGGTAGTTGGATTCATGGCCAAAATTATCTCTCCAATTTTTTCATTTGATACTCTTTTTTGCAATTCATTTAATTTTAGTTGACTAGGATCATCATTTTTTGCAATACCCAATGTTCCGCCTAAGACATGATAGAGTCCGTCATATTTTTTTGTTCGTTCAATGGCAATTATATCAAGCGGTTCTTCAACTACGCATATTTTGTTAATATTTCGGGAATTATCCTTACATATATCACACAAGTTTTCTTCACTAATATTGAAACATTTTTCACAATGACGCAAATTAATTTTCAAATTTGAAAGAGCATTGCCAAATTCAACCAACATTTCCTTGTCTTGTTTGAAAAGATATAAAACCAGCCGTTCAGCCATCTTTGGCCCGACAGAGGGGAGAGAGGAAAAATAATCAATTAGTTTTTTGAAAGATTTTGGATACAAGATTAATTTTTAATTTTTAGAATTTTTAATTTTATAAATAAATTTTAATTTTTAATGTTTAGAATTTTTAGCATTAGAAATTATTTAAAAATTATAAAATTAAAAATTCTAAAATTCTATTCTGTGTGTACTCTTTCTAATGATTTAAACGTGGTGGAATTTTCTTGGAAATACAATGAAAATCTACCCACTGGACCGTTTCTGTGTTTTGCCACATGCACTTCAACGATATTTTTATTTGGCGTATCAGGTTTTTCGCGATCTTCACGATAGAGAAACATAACAACATCAGCGTCCTGCTCGATCGATCCTGATTCACGAAGGTCGGAAAGTTTTGGAATTTGCGGACTGCGAGACTCCACTGCACGAGAAAGCTGAGAAAGCGCGATGACTGGAATGTTGAGTTCACGCGCTAGTTGTTTTAGGGCGCGGGAAATTTCTGAAATTTCATTCACACGATTGTCACCGCCACCGTTTCGACCCTCCATAAGCTGCAAGTAGTCAATGATAATTAGACCCACATTATGTTCTGATTGCAATCGTCTTGCCATGGTACGCATCTCCATCACATTGGCACTTCCGGCGTCATCAATGTAAATTGGAGCTTCAGAGAGTGTTCCCATTGCTTCACCAATACGTTGAAAATCATCATCACCTTCGCCGGTCTTGAGCCTTCCTGTTCGTAGTCGCCACAAATCCACGCCTGATTGAGCCGAAAGCATTCTATCAATCAATTGGTCGGCGCCCATTTCCAATGAAAAAATTCCTACGGGGACTTTTTCCTTAACAGCAATTTGACGAGCAAGGTCAAGTGCAAGAGTTGTTTTTCCAATCGAAGGTCTCGCGGCTAAAATCACAAGGTCAGATTTTTGAAAACCAGCTAAAATGTTGTCCATGTCAGGATATCCCGTTGGAATACCGCGCAGTTTATGATCACCTTTGTGAAGTTCATCAATTCGGTTGAAAGCTGATTCCAGAATTGATTTGATTGGCACGAAATCCTGCTTGATATATTTTTGTGAAACGCTAAAAAGTTTTTGTTCAGCGCTGTCAAGAATTTTTTCCACATCTTCTTCTTCACGATATCCCAGCTCCACAATTTCACTAGCTGTGATAATTAGTTTTCGCAAAGTGGATTTTTTCTGCACTACCTTAGCATAATGAGCAATATTAGAACTGGATGGCACGGAATTCACCAGCTCCGTCAAATAACTAGAACCACCAATCTTATCCAAAAGTTTTTTTTCTTCCAAACGATTAGACAAACTCAAAACATCAATCGGTTCACGCTGTTCATAGAGTTCCATCATCGCTTCATAGATGATATTGTGGTCATCCCGATAAAAATCACCCAACCGCACCAGATTGGCAATCTTGATAACCGCGTCTTTGTCCAACATCAAAGCCCCCAAAACCGATCTTTCAGCCTCGATGTTTTGCGGTGGAATTTTTAGGTCATTGTTATTTGAAGTATTCTTTGCCATAAAATAAGTGTCATTCCTGCGAAAGCAGGAATCTAGTGTAAAAATTTAATTTTATACACTAAATAATTAAACTATATCTAACTAATTTTAACGCAATTACCCAAGCGGGTCAACTTGCGCTTTTACCCAGTTTATGCAAGACTTATTAACAATACAAAAACCAATAATTTTCCTTAACATTTAAATAGGAGACACTGCCATGACTGAGAAGAACATCGTATTTGACGACGACGACGACGGAGTATTATCAGTTGATATTACCAGTGAGTTAACCGTATGCCTTGTCATAAAATCAAAAATACATGGATTTGGCATATGCGCTATTAGCAGAAATAAAAATCCACTAATTTTTGAGGCAGTAAGGGCATTGTATCGAGCAATAGAAACTGAGCAAGGTTGTTAGCTCTAAGGAAATATTGCACGAAAAATTTAGCCATCCAGGAGCGCGCATTTGTATTTACAATGCCACTCCTGTTTTTATTTAACAAAGAATATTATTACACTACCATATATAGGCGAATGGTAGTGTTTTTTATTTGTAAATAAATTTTGTTACTTAACATGTTACGTAACAATGTAAGTGCTAAAATCATTACTACAGTATTACAGTATACTGTAGTATGAAAATATTCAGTGTAATCAGTATAATCACGTGCTAATCAGTGGTTCTGATTTAGTATCTCTTCAATTTCCTCCAAACTCTCCGCCATAACTAATTTTCTACGCAGTTCTGAGGCTCCAGGGAAACCTTTGACATACCAACTCATATGCTTTCGAATTTCAAAAAGTCCTTGTTTGCCCTTGTCCTTGTGGATTAATTTTGCATGAAGAAGCATTATTTTTTTTACCCTGTTAAGTAAATTTTTCTCACCTTGCCTAAAGGCAGGCGAAGCAAAATTATTTTTCGTAATCGAAAAATACTTAACAGGGTGAATTTTTTCGAATTTGATAAGTTCCTTTATTTCCTCAAATATCCACGGCTTGCCCCAAGCGCCACGAGCAATTCCAAGACCATCCAAAAGAGGATGGTCTTGCAAAATTTTCACACCATCTTCAGCTGAATTTATTCCACCGTTAGCCAAAATAATTTTTTCAGGAAACATTTTTTTTATTTTTTCAACAAGCTTGAAATCTAGCGGACCGGAAAACCCACCCTCATACGTTCGACCGTGAATCATAATGGCCGAGTAGGGGAGATCAGCTGTATATTTGACAAATTCCAAGGCGGTTGCATCCTTGACACCAGCGCGAATTTTTATCGAAACTGGCAATTTGGTATTTTCGCAAACAGCCGAAATAATTTCACGCGCCAGCTCTTTTTGCATCATAAGCGCGCAACCCGAGCCATGACCAAAAACTTTTTTTGCCGGACAACCAAAATTAATGTCAATTCCGTCTGGTTTTACTATTTGCGAAATAATTCTGGTCGCTTTGGCAAAATGCACTGGATCTTTGCCAAAAAGTTGCACGACGTAAGGTCGTTCAGTTTTATTAAACTTTACCAACTCCAAAGTTTTTTGCGGTTTTACCCTGTTAAGTAAATTTTGATTTACAAAATTATTTTTCGTAAACGAAAAATACTTAACAGGGTGAAAATAAAGCGCGCTCACACTCGCCATTTCCGAATACACCACATCCGCTCCATATCGCCGGCAAATTTGACGAAACGCGCTATCCGTTATGCCTGCCATCGGGGCTAAAGCTAGAATTGGTTTTTTCAATTTTAACCAAAAATTTTTATGCACTGATTTTTATATCACCATTTGGAGTATCTTCCACTTTGTATCCCAAAGCTGCAAGCGCTTCTTTGAGATCGTCTACCTTGTCCTCTGCGGATTTTTTATGAACATCACAAACACAAGCATTTTTTTCCACATCCGTCACCTTACATTTTTTTATACATTCATCAGTCATATTATTTTATCTTAAGTAAATAATTATCATCTTTTAAATCTTCGATCACATAACCCACCAATTCAATTTTTTTTCTCAGTTCATCTGAAGCTGCAAAATTTCCACTGATACGAGCTTGTTTTCGCTCTTCGGCGAGCATCAAAATATCCGCCGGAATTTCAATTTTGTTTTCTGTAATTATCAACCCAAAAACCTTATTTATTCTTTCCCAAAATTTCAAAATATTATCCGCTGTTTCCTTATTCAATTTGTCCTCAGAAATCATTTTGTTAGTTTCACCAATCAAATCATATAGGACCGCCAAGGCTAGTGGGGTATTGATATCATCATTCATCGCGCTTTCAAATCTTTTTTGATAGATATGAGAAAAATCTATTTTTTCCGACTCCCGAGGAGGTTCGACCTCCATTATGGAGGTCGAACCTCCATTGGAAACACTTTTCAAATTACCCACCCAATCTGCAATCTTTTGCAAATTATTTTTGGCCTGTTCCATGGCCTCCCAGGTAAAATTCATTTGACTGCGATAGTGCGAGGAAAGAAGAAGAAGGCGCATTTCATTGGCAGTGTAGCCTTTTTCTAAAATATCTTTCAATAGATAGAAATTACCTTTTGATTTAGACATTTTTTTTCCATCTACTAAAAGATGACGATTATGCACCCAAAAATTAACAAACTTTTTTTCACTAGAACATTCACTTTGCGCAATTTCCGCCTCATGATGAGGAAAAATATTATCCTCTCCGCCAGTATGAATGTCGAGCGTGTCTCCTAAATATTCCGTGCTCATCGCCGAACACTCAATGTGCCATCCAGGATATCCAGTGCCCCAAGGACTTTCCCATTTCATCAAATGTTCCTTGGAAGCTTTGAGCCACAGCGCAAAATCCCAAGGATTTTTTTTGTCCGGATGTTCTTCAAGGCGTGCTCCGACTTTCAAATTAGACAAAGTATTGCCAGAAAGTTTTCCATACTCGTCAAATTTCGTCACATCAAAAAACACGTTGCCATTTTTTTCGTAAGCATAATTTTTCTCAATCAGATTTAAAATTATTTTTATCATCTGTGGAACATGAGCAGTGGCTCGAGGGAAATAGTGCGCTGGCAAAATATTCATTTCTTTTTCTACTTCTTTGAATTTTTCTTCATAGAAACGTGCGATCTCTTCCGGCGTTTTTTTCTCGCTAAGTGCTTTTTTAGTAATTTTGTCATCGCCAGAGTCGCCCTGAGCAATGTCATCTTCGGTTAAATGTCCGACGTCTGTGATATTTTTTATATGCCGCACTTCATAACCTGAATAAACTAAATACCTCCTTAGGATATCCGCATTGAGATAGGCCCTGATATTGCCAATGTGAATATAGTCATAAACCGTCGGTCCACAAGAATACATCCCAACCTTACCAGGATTGATTGATTTGAATTCTTCTTTGGATTTAGTAAGGGTGTTGTAAAGTTTAAGCATTTTTTTAAATTTACGAATTTACGAATTAAACGAAAGTACGAATTAGTATTTTCGCTAGATTAGTACTTTCGTAATTTATAGCCATTTCCTCATCTTGAAAATTGACATAGTGAACAGTGAAAGCATCAGCATAATTACGATATGAATCCAAAAACCAAAAGGATTTTTCCCAAAAGGAATGTCGGCACTCATTGCCAGAATATTAGAATAAACAGTCATTGGAAGCATAATAGCAGAAAAAATTGTGAGCACTTTCATCGTTAGATTTAATTTATTTGAAAGAAGAGAGTTATTGGTTTCTTCTAGGGACTCAATAGTTTCTTTGGCACTTTCTAAATTATTCCAAATGCGAATATTTGTTCCAATCAAATCTTGATAATATGGCCTTAGGCCTTCTTCAATTAAATAGAATTCTTTTTGAATTAAGGATTCGAGAACACTACGTTGCGGTTTCATTGTGCGACGAAAATTCAAAACATCTCTTTTCACCAAAGAAATCTCAAAAACCATTCCTTTTTCATTTCCTGCAAAAATTTCATTTTCAATGCGATCAAGTTTTTGAGAAATATGGTCTAGTTTTGGAAAGCAAGTTTCTAGAAGCATTTCAATTATGTATCGCAAAAGTGCACCAGGGGATTGGTTCATATAAATTTCTCTCTTAACCTTATCATCTTTCAATTCATTGAAAAAATCGGTCAACTGAAAAATATCTTTATCGTGAGAAGTGATTAGGACATTTTTACGAATAACTATATCAATTTCAGCTGGATAAGTGGTTTTGTTTTCTGTATCAAATAGGGGAATATGAATAGACAAAAAAAGACAATCATCATATTGCGTGGCTTTTGGACGCAAGGTTGGCGTAGAAAATTCTTCAATGATCAGTGGGTGCAGGTTATATTTTTTTTGAATTTTCAGCACATCGTCCGCATTGGGTTCTTTGAAATAATGCCAAACTAAATCATTACACTTTACTGTTTCCATAAATTTTTAAATTTGTCATCCTGAATTTATTTCAGGATCTTATTTTTTATTTTAGAGATGCTGAAACGAGTTCAGCATGACAGATTAGAATATAATATTTTTTATGCTATTATTATAACAGTAAAAAATTAGATTGACAAAGAGCTAAATAAATTAAATATGAAAAAGATAATTCTATTTTTAATCCGGCTTTATCAAAAGACACTTTCCCTTGATCATAGCTGGCTATCTCGCGTCACCTCCGAGCGCTATTGTCGTTTCCATCCTTCCTGCAGTCAATATACCTATGAAGCGATTGACCGCTTTGGAGTGGCTAAGGGTGGATTTCTTGGCATTAAAAGAATTATCCGTTGTCACCCTTGGAACGATGGCGGGTATGACCCAGTACCGAAGAGGCAGGTAGAAAGTAGGAAGTAGGAAGTGATAAGTAGAAAGCAATATTTTTCCTTTACTAATTAAAGTATATAGTGTATATTATGTAGACGAATATTGAGATTGTTATTCGTATTTTCGCTTAATTCGTATTTTCGTAAATATGCTCACTGACGAAGCTAAAATCAAAGTCGAAGCTGGTAAAGGAGGCGACGGGGTCGTGGCTTTTGACAAAGTCCTGATGTCTTTGGGTCCGACTGGCGGAAAAGGTGGTAATGGTGGATCGGTCTATTTTGAAGGCGTATCTGATATTTTTGCTCTGAATAAATATCGCCATCTCAAAGATCATTATGCCCAAGATGGAGCCAGAGGAAGATCTAATCGATCTGACGGACCAAATGGGAAAGATCTATTTTTGACTGTGCCAATTGGAACTGTCATCAAAAAAATCGACACTAATGAAAGTATTGAAATTACAAAAGTTGGAGAAAAAATTCTTGCAGTTAGGGGTGGAACTGGCGGACAAGGAAATTTCTTTTTTCGTTCTTCAACCAATACATCTCCCGAAGAATTCAAAGAAGGAAAACCAGGAGAAAAAGCTGAATTTTCTCTAGAGCTTCGTCTTATCGCTGACATTGGACTAATTGGCCTGCCTAGCGCCGGAAAATCATCCCTGCTCAATGAAATCACCTCCACGCACGCCAAAGTGGCCGCCTATCATTTCACTACCCTTGAACCAAATTTGGGCGTATTTGATGATTTTATCATCGCCGATATCCCAGGTCTCATCGAAGGCGCTTCGACCGGCAAAGGCTTAGGGATAAAATTTTTGCGCCACATCCAAAGGACAAAAATATTGGTTCATTGCTTGTCACTTGAATCAGATGATATCCTTCGCGATTACAAAGTAATTCGCAAAGAATTAGGGAAATACAATCCTGAATTGCTAGAAAAAAAAGAGCTAATTCTGTTTACCAAAAGCGATTTAATCAGCCCTAAAGATCTAGCTAAACAGATAAAAAAATTCCAAACAAAAACCAAATATGAAGTTATCCCGGTTTCTATTCATAATTTTGAAGAAATTGAAGCACTTAAAAATAAGCTTCTGACACTGTTGCGCTAATTTTCTTGTTTGTGGTATATTAAAATTAACTTAATACTAAAAGTCATAAACATATGAAAACAGAAATTTTAATTATAATCATTGCAGTTATTTGGACATTGCCCTGGAAAGGTTTTGCCCTTTGGAAATCAGCTCGCAGAGGGGATAGTTCTTGGTTTGTCATCCTTCTTCTTGTGAACACCTTGGCAATTTTGGAAATTTTATATATTTTTATTTTTTCCGAAAGAAAAGTTACCAACAGAACTCAACCAAAATAATTTATGTATTGGATTTTTCTTATCATCTTCATAACAGTGGTGCTTGTGCCTGATATTATCCGCACAAACTTCTATATAATCTCGGAAACAAGATTGGAAGAAATATTGATTTTTTTTATGGGCGCAGTGGCTTTTGCAATTTTCATAAAAAATGAAAGGCAGTTGATTTTTCACAAAAAAGAAAAAGAAAAGGACAAGAAAAAAATTGAACAAACAGTCAAAGATTTGGTTGAGTCATACAGCTACATCGGTGAAGTAAATCGAAAAATGGATCTTTTGATGAATACTGCACTTGGACTTTCCGATCGTTCAGCACTTAGCAAAACTCATGAAAAAGAAACTTATCAATCAATCGTAAGCGCCACTAGTTTCCTTCTGAAAGCTGATTCTGTTTCTCTCCGTTTTGTTAATATAAATGACTTGAAAACAAAAAAAGAATTCCGTTCTGAAAATAGCGGAGGAATGGTTAAGAATGATATTTTGGCCGAGATGGAAGAAGGCATAAATTTCAAAAAAAATGATGACTGCCTAATTATTTCTTCTAGCCAAAAAATAAATGGCATCAAAAGCTATCTGATTATATGCGGATTCGATGAAAAAGAAGAAAACAATCCCAAAAACATTGAAATCCTCAAGGTTTTCGCTTCACAAGCCCTTTTCCTATATTCCTACACCCACAACGAACCAAAAAATTGTCCGCCTTGCGAGACGAAGAAATAAAAAAGTTCTCTCTATAATTTTTTATGGAAATAAAAGACGCCGCCAAAATATTTATCAAAAATGATAAATTAGATAAATTTCTTTTTGTTCTAAGAGATGATAAACCGTGGATTCCAAATCCGAATATGTGGGGATTATTTGGTGGTGCTATTGAACCAGGGGAAACCCTATTGGACACAATTAAGCGTGAGCTCGCAGAGGAAATAAATATTGATGTGTTTGATATAAAAAAAATTCATTCAATGGAAGTAACACACAATATTCAAGGGAAAACACACGAGGTTATTGGGCATTATTTTATTGGAAAAACTAACACCGCCGATTTGTCAAAAACAATACTGAATGAAGGACAAAAAGTTGCATTTTTTTCATTAGAAGAGATATCTAAAATAAAAAATGCTTCACCATCAATCAAAAAACTGATTCGCGTTTGCAAAAATATTTTAGTATAATATCAAATAATAAGTTCGCATATAAACTAAAAAATATGAATATTGCTGATTTAGAAAATATTGTAAACTATATTGTTGATCAAGGCATAAAAGCAACCCATAAAAATACGGAAGAAAAATATTTACCAATTGATTACTTGGGTATTTTTACTAAGAACGATGAAGAGTTTAAAGATTTAGAATCCTTAGTTAGCACACTTGGCAAGCTGGGGGATAAAACAGCCACACAATCAGGCTCGACATTTTTGCTTAATAAACCAATATCAACATCGGCTGGATTATTAAATGTTCTTAAAATCAGAAAACCAGATCCCACAAGGCCACAACGAGGCGCTCCTGACTTTCAAATCATAGATTACTCATCATTCAAAGAGAAGTACTTTCTTAGTGGAAAAAATTCCAATTTTTCATTAATGATTAGAAAAAGTTTTGAAATGATAGAGCTCAAAGGCGTTGATGTTTTAGTATATTTTCCTAGTAAAACTTTTAATGAAAGGCAACGGATGAAATAAAAAATAATTATTCAATAAAAAATAAGTTATTTAACTAATAAAATTATGCCTACTCTGAATAAAAAACCAACATTAAGTGATTTTCAAAAGTATGTACATAAACTTGAAGTAGAGCGTGGATTTGCTGATAAAATAGTTTTGCAAAAATGCCTATTGCTTGGCGAAGAAATGGGTGAGTTGTTTCAAGCTATCCGCAAAGCAGAAAAAATGACAATTGATCATAATTCAAAATTTGGCACAATCGAAGAGGAGCTCGCTGATATTTTTATCTACATTTGTTCAATTGCTAATAGTTATAACATTGATTTAGAAAAAGCCTTTCGCGAAAAAGAGGAAGTGAATAAAAAAAGAGTTTGGAGTAAGTCAAAATAAGAAAATAAATGCAAGAAATTTTATTCAAAATTCTCATTATCAGTTATGGCACTACCGCTATTATAGATATTATTGCCTATTGGCCAACAATAAAAGATCTATTGATTCATAAAAAACCCAGTGCCAATATTCAGTCATATATTCTTTGAACAAGCTCAACTGGAATCGCTTTTTTGTATAGCTTATTAATTCTTCCTGATCTGCTTTTTAGAATAGTTTCCGGCTTAGTTTTTTTCGCTAATATCCTAATACTATTTTTAAGCTTTAGATTGAAAATAAAAGAACATTTATAAAATATTTAATAACTATACGAACTATGACAAACAACAAATCAAAAAACAAAAAAACATGTATTTTTTGTGAAATTGGGAAGGGTAATATCAAACCTTTGGGCGAAGCGGTGATTTTTGAAGATGCAAATTATCTGGCTTGGCTTTCTCCTTTTCCCAACACAGAAGGTTTTTCTGTTGTCATTCCTAAAAAACATTATGAGAGTGATGTGCTGAAAATGCCGGACAAAAAATTGCAAGAATTTATTCTTGTTGCCAAAAAAGTTTCGAGGCTTTTGATGAATTATTTTGAAGATGTTGGACGAGTCGGGCTTATTATGGAAGGCACTGGAATTGATCACGCACATATAAAACTTTTTCCGATGCATGGCACAGGGTATATGGAAAAAGGGGAGTGGAAACAATCGCACAGCAACAATGACAAATATTTCAAAAAATATGAAGGCTACATTTCTTCCCACGACGGCCCAAAAACAAACTTCAAAAAGTTGCAAAAAATGGCGGAAGAAATAAGAGGAAATAAACAGAGGCAAGAAAATTAATTCTTGCCTCAATAGTTGGGATATTTATCCTCGTTAAAATTTTTATCTTCCAGTCTATATGGAAGAGTTTCTGTTAAATCTTCGTCAATTAAAACATCTAAACCTTTTTCATGAGCACATTTTGCCAGTTTTTCTACGCAATCCCATCTATGAAAACCGGCAATTCTAATAATTTTCACTCCCTCAAGCTGACTTAAAATATATTCCTGGTTCGGATACACCCTTTCAGCTCTATGTGTTTTAAAATCAAGCCCAACCTTGATGATTCGATCGGATGATTGGAGCCTAATAACACCAGAAACGGTACAATCATTAAAAACCGCAAAGTTTATTTGAAAGTTTTTTTGACGATACCTCTTGTCGATGCATCTGTTTAATACATCGCCGTATTTTTTTCTAAAAGCATCCGCACCTTCCTCATTTGACCATTCATGGTTTTTTATTTCAAAATCAAATATCTGGGAAATTGGATAAAGAAATATAAACTCTTTTTGAGCCATTTAGCACCTCCTTTTTAAAGTTCTATTTTATCTGAGCATAATTGCCAGATAAAATAGTTAAACATATTCTAATTGAAAAATCAAGAGTGTGCTATTTCACCACCTCAAACCCTTTTTGCTTCCAAACATTAAGGCCATCAGTTAGGGCGCTGACGTTTAGGATGCCCATATCGAAAAGTCGGACGGCGCCTTGAAAGGCGAGCAGCCCGGTGTTGTCATAAAGGATAATTCTTTTGTAGGTTGGAATTTCTTTGCGTCGGATTTCCAAATTTTCCAGCGGAATATTGATTGCATTTTTCAAATGATCACTGGCAAATTCAGAAGGGCTTCGTAAATCAACTAAATGTAGCGAATCACCATCTTGCTCTATTAAATTTTTTAGTTCGTCGTTTTTGATATAATTTACTTTTGCTTGATTGGAAAAGGAATTAGGGTTACCAATTTCTATTGTCGGATTTAGTTCATTCGTCCAAGCATACATCCCACCTTCTAAATAAAAGACATTCTTAAGACTATTTTTGAGAAAAATATCCATAACTTGTTTTTCATTAGAGGTAAGGCCCAGATCATCAATTATAAAATAATTCTTAGTTTTTTCAGTAAAAGGGAAATTTGCAATCAACTCGTCAAGTGTCATATTTTTTGCATCTACAATGTGATTTTGTGCAAAACTCTGAGCATCTCGAATGTCAATGATTTCTATTTTTTCATCATTACTTATTTTTTTTAGCAACTCAGATGATTTTATACTCGAATATTTTTGCAAATCATCCGCCTTTTCCTGCGCTTGATTTTTCGCGAATGTAGCTTCTTTTTTATTATTCATCCATGATGATTTCACAAAGAAAAGAGCTGTCACTATAACAATCAAGAAAAAACCAATCGTAATTGGCAATAAATTATTTTTTGGCTGATTATCCATAATATAATTCAAAAAAATTATAGGGTATGTCATCCCGAACTTGCCTGCCTCGCCGGCGGGCGGGTTTCGGGATCTTTTTTGCAATTTTTTAGATGCTGAAACAAGTTCAGCATGACACTCTTATTTTATTTTAACACGCTTCCGAGAAAGTTTGCATATCCGCGAACAAAATCCGTTGCTTTCATTTTGTTTTTTCCTTCCAACTGAACTTCTTCTAAAATTATGTTGCCATTGCCAGTTTTGACTTTTACCACATCATTTTCTTCGAAAACTTTTCCATTTTCAAAATTATTTTCTTTCGAATTTTCATCTAAACTAACCTTATTTAATTTTAACCGTAGACTTCGATTATCCTTTTCGAAATAGGTAAATATTCCAGGCCAAACACAGAATGCTCTGAAACGATTATAGATATCTTTCGCCTTTTCTTCCCAATTAATTTTTCCGTCTTCTTTTTTGATCAACTGACAAAAAGTAGCCTCATTTTCATTTTGCTTTTTTGGTTCTATCTTTCCTGCCGTCAAAAGGGGAATTGTTTCCACAAGAATCCTCGCGGAAATTTCTGAAAGTCTTTGAGAGAGTTCCGGATAATTTTCGTAATCTCCAATTTCAACTTCCTCTTGTTTCAAAATATCACCCGCATCAACTTTTTCTGTAAGATTCATAATAGTTGCTGCTGTTTTCTTTTCGCCACTCAAAATGGCGTTTTGAATTGGTGAGGCTCCGCGATATTTTGGTAAGCTCGACGGATGAGTGTTGATCACGCCATATTTAGGAATATTTAAAACATCCTTTGGTAAAATTTTTCCATACGCCGAAACAACAATCAAATCTGGTTTTTGATTTTCAATTTCGCGCACAACATCTTCATCAAATTTTTTCGGTTCAAAAATTTCAATTCCATAATCTTTGGCAATTTTTTTGACCGCCGATTTTTCTAAGGATTGACTTCTTCCAACTTTTTTGTCGCCCTGAGTATAAACTGAAATAATATCAAATTTTTCCTCGAGCATCACACGCAAAATATTCGCCGCAAAATCCGGCGTCCCCATGAAAATGATCTTGGGGTTAATTATATTATCCATATCTCTTTCTTTACGAATTACTAATCTATTACTAATATACGAATTAAACTAACCTTAATTATCGATAAAATTATGCCAATACGAATTAGTATATTCGTATTCAATTCGTAATTAGTAAAGACTACTTCTTGTCTATAAAAAGCGCTCCATTTAAATGATCGATTTCGTGTTGTAAGGCTCGCGAGAGAAGTCCCTCGGCTTTGATTTCAATTTTTTCTCCTTTTCTGTCCAGGGCCTTCACGGTGACTTTCTTGTGTCTCTTGACTGGGATAAATTTTCCTGGGAAAGATAGACAGCCCTCTTCACAAACTTCTTTCCCCCAGGATTTTCGAGTAATTTTTGGGTTGATTAGAATATGTGTTTTTCCATCTAATTTTATAATACAAAGTTGCACTGATTGTCCCACCTGCGGAGCAGCTAGTCCCAACGCATTACCACTATCTTCCATAGTTTCAAGCATATCCAAAATCAAGTCCTTTATTTCTCGACTTTTTGGTTCTTTTATCTTCTTCGCTTTCTGACGAAGAATTTCATTGGGGTAGGTTATTATAGGTAAAATCATAAAATCATTTTAGCTTTTTAACATATTAACAAAAAATAATCCGCATTTTTGTTAAAATGTTACTATGTTAACATGTTCAAATGATAGATATTGGATCTCGATCGATTATCCAACCCGAGTTGAGCTTTCTAATTTCTTTTTCTAATTCAATTGGAATTTTATTTTTAAATTTAATGATTATTTGCTTTCGCCAGCGCCCTCTGATTTTTGAGAGCAGGGGAATGTGTGGTTCGGATATTTTAATTCCACTTATCAATTCTAATATCTCAAAAACTGCCAAACTTTCTTTTTCCACTTTTTCAAAATCATAATCCTGAAAAACTAATTTCACAATTTTCCCATAAGGCGGAAAATTCAAAGCTTTTCTTTCTTCGATTATCTTTTGAAAAAAACTTTGAAAATTATTTTCTCCGGCTAATTGGATAATTTTGTTTTCCGGTTGATATGTTTGGATAACTACCGCTCCAGGAAAAAGCGCGCCAGGGCGATTCACTCTGCCAGCAAGCTGAGAAATTATTTGAAAGGCCTTTTCTTCAGCCGAAAAATCAGGAAATGACAAAAGATTATCTGCATCTATTATACCAACCAATGACACACGAGGCAAATCCCAACCCTTGGAAATCATCTGCGTTCCAATGAGAATATCCGCCTCACCTTTGGAAAAAGCGCCATAAATTTTTTCATGAAAATTTAGTTCTTTTGAAGAGGCTGTGTCAGCCACAATTATTTTGGCCGAAGGAAACAAACTCAAAATTTCTTTTTCCACTTTTTGCGTTCCTAATCCTACATTTTTGAAACTTATCCCGCCACATTTTTCACATTTTGGAAAAATACTCGTCTTATAATTACAATGATTACATTTGTAGAATCCGCCTTTTTCATATACTAGCGCCCGCTCACAATTAGGACACTTGAGCACTGCCTTACACGCTTCACAAATTGAAAAACTGCTCATTCCTTGGCGATTGATGAACAAAATTGATTGCTGTTTATTTTTTAGCGCATATTCAATTTCACCTTTTAGTTTTCTTGATATGCAAGTATAGTTTCGGGTCCAGCGTTCTTTTTTCATATCGACAATAGATGTAGTAGGTAGTAGGTAGTTAGTAGTAAGCGGTTTTTTTTCTTCGCCTTCTACTTTATACTTTATACCTTCTACTTCTAAGTGTAATCTCGGCAACACCAAAAGTTGCAGATCTTTTTTTATAGCCCGCCAGTATGACTCTATCGATGGTGTAGCTGAACCGCGAACGATTTTACACTCATGAATCTCAGTTAATTTTTCTGCTACCGTTCGAGCGTCATAACGCGGATTCATATCCCACTGCTTAAAAGACATATCCTGCTCTTCATCAATTACGATTAGCCCTAGTTTTTTGAAAGGTGCAAAAACTGCCATTCGAGTGCCAAGAATAATTTTTGCCTCGCCAGATTGAATTTTTTTCCAATTGGAATAAAATTGGCCTTTGGAAATATTACTTGAAAGAACAACGATTTCTTCCGATTCAAAATATACACCATATCTTTCCATAGCCTGTGGAGTCAAAGTTTTTTCTGGGATAATAATTAGAAATTGAAAATTTCTGTTCATTTTTCTTAACTCTAAAATTGAATTTATATAAACCTCAGTTTTCCCCGATCCAGCCGGACCGAAAAGAAGATAGCTGTTAGCTTCTAGTTTGTAGCTTTTAGTTTGTAGTGAAATTTTCGCAATCGCATTTTTCTGTTCAAATGTTAAAATTATTTCTTTTTGTTTCATGTTGCATGTTTCATGTTTCATGTTTCGCGCCTTAGCGCGCTTGGGTACAAAATTTTTCATCACCACCCCCAAGGGAGAAACATAATAATCAGAAATAAATTTTGCCAATTCGATTTGACTATCAGAGAGAAAATTTTCGGCAATTATTTTCTCAATTTTTTTGAGTTCAATATTCCCTAATCTTTCAAAATCCTGCCTCGTCCCTAAAACAATTCCTTCCACGCTTCGATGAAAGAGAGGAATAGAGACCAATGTTCCAGTTGAAATTTTGGCATCTGACAAATATGAAAAAGACTGATGGCTAGTCAGGGGAATTTTGGTCAGTGGAACGATATCGATAATAAACTTCTGCTTTTTATTCATCATAACTTAATTGTATCACTTTATTGCTAAAACTTCTAAAAGAAGCTACACTTTATATATGAAAAATAAGATATTTATCAGTATTAATATCCCCTCAAAAATCAAGAAAAGACTGTTTTTGACGACCCAAAAGTGGCAAGAACTGCCTGTGAAATGGGAGAAAGAAGCTGATTTGCACATCACTTTGGTCTATTTGGGCTTTACCGATGAAGAAGTTGTCCTAGAAATTTGCGAAAAAGTCAAAAAAGCTTGCGGGGATGTGGATATTTTTGACATTAGACTTGATCAAATTGAGCTCTTTCCCTCTGCTGACAAACCTAAAGTAATTGCCCTCACAGGAGAGTCAAACGAAGAATTAAAAAATTTAGTTAATGCCATTGAAAAAGAATTAGGAATTTCCACTTCACCTAAAAAATCTTTTCGTCCACATATCACATTGGGGCGCATAAGAAAACACAAGTGGGAAACATTAGAAAACAAACCTGAAATTTTGGAAAAATTTCCTCTGACTGTTGATGCTAGTAGTGTTGACATTATGACAAGCCAATTTAGCTCCAAGGAAAATCGCTATTCCATTCTTGATTCTTGCCCGCTAAAATAAAATTACATCTTTATAACAATAATGATGATGATAAAAAAACCTAAATTGACTAACACTACCTTATATGGTTGAATGGAAATATTATAATTAATAACTTTTTAAAGAATATGGCAAAAGTAAAATCTCATGAAATAAACGCAAAGGAAAGGCATAAAATAATTGGTAATTTTTTTGATATCATTGCTAACCTTAAATCAAAAAAAGAAGTTGTAGATTTTTTTGTAGGTTTACTTACTCCAAGTGAGAATTTAATGGTTGCCAGAAGAATTCAAATCGCGCAATTACTCATAGAAGGAGAGGGCTATGAAACTATAAAAAATAAATTAAAAGTTAGTTTTCAGACAATAACCAAAACAGAAAGATGGCTACATTCCGAAGATGAAGATTATAATAGCTGGCTGGCTAAATGCTTGAAAATTAAACCCTTAAAAAATAATAAAGAAATAGAAAAAGAAAATCTTTTAGATCGCTATAGTCATCACAGAGTTATAAAGAATTTACTAAAATAATAAACACTACCATTCAACCATATATGGAAGAATTAAATAAGAATATTAAGAAAGAAATTTTAGGTGTACGAATTGACAATTTAGATCGATTTGAAATTTTAGATAAGATCAAATTTTTTTTGACTGAACCAAAATTTCATCAGATCGCCACCATTAATCCGGAATTTATCCTGGAAGCGCAAAAAAATCTAAATTTTAGAAATATTCTCAATAGTTGCGATTTAAATGTGGCTGATGGAGTTGGGATAAAATTGGCTTTTTGGCGATTTGGAAAAAATTTAAAATGCCGACTGGCTGGCGCAGATTTGATGCTGGAAATTTTGAAAATCGCCCAAACACAAAAACTTTCTGTTTTTTTAGCCGTAAATAAGAACGGCCTAAGCACTTTTGAAGAAACAAAAGAAGCTATATTGAAAATTTATCCTGATTTGACCATAGAAGGTATTACATTAGAAAAAAATGTTTCATGTTTTATGTTTCATGTTTCATGCCCTATCGTTTTTTGCAACTTCGGCGCTCCCAATCAAGAACTCTTTATAAATTCACAAAAATGTGATATGATACGCTTAGCCATGGGAGTTGGCGGAAGTTTTGACTTTATCACTAAAAAAGTCCGTCGCGCTCCGAAATTTATGCAATTTATTGGCCTAGAATGGCTCTGGCGAATATTCCAACCGCAAAAATGGAAATTTAAAAAAGAAAGACTTCGAAGAATTTTTCAAGCAGTAATATTTTTTCCAATAAAAATAACAATTAACAAATAAAATTAAAATTGTCATACTGAACTTGTTTCAGTATCTAAAAAATTGCAAAGCAAATCCCGAAACCCGCCTGCCGGCGAGGCACGGTAAATTCGGGATGACAAAACAATAACTATGACAACAAAAACAACAAGATTAGTTCGATCAATTTATTTGTATATAGCAGCACTTATCAGCCTTATTTTTGTAGCAGTTGGCGCAGGAAGAATCATAAACACCACTCTCAAGGCCTATGTTTTTCCAGAAGCACAGAAAGGTGGATATGGTCCATGTCTCAATGAACCTCCGATGTATAGCCACGATATGTCTAAATCTGTTGAAGATGCAAAAAACAGTGATTTAACAACCCAGGATCAAAAAGATCAGATAGCGAATTTGTTAGCTGATTATAGTAGATGGAAAGAAAATAATTCCGGCGATATTTGCTTCAAAAGAGAACGACAAAGAAATTATGTGGATTCATTTACTATGCTTCTTGTCGCTTTGCCACTTTGCCTTCTACATTGGAGAATAATTAAAAAAGACAAGGAAGAAAAGGAAACCGAGAACGCATAGCAGTTAAAAACTTATACAATTATATGGATGAGATAATTATAAAAATAGTCGAATCAGACCAAGAATTAAAAGATGCTCAAGAAGTAAGAAAAAAAGTTTTTCAGGAAGAACAAAAAATTGATACTGAATTAGATTTTGATGGAAAAGATGATGTGTCTGATCATATTATTGTTTATGTAGAAAACGTTCCGACTGGAACGGCACGCATAAGATATCTAAATGAAAAAAAGGAAACAGCTAAGATAGAAAGGGTGGCCGTTTTGAAAGAATACAGAAATCTAAAGATTGGCAATCAAATAATGGAATATTTACATAATTTCCTAAAAGAACATGGAATAGAAAAAGCTAAATTGGAATCACAAGAACATGCCAAGGGTTTTTATGAAAAATTAGGCTACGAGCAAAAAGGAGAAAAATTTGAAGAAGTAGGAATCCCACATGTAAAAATGGAGAAGAATTTTAATTTAAAAATAAAGTAATTTTATTACAATTCGTACATTGGTATATTTGTATAAAATTAGTAATTCGTAAAGATGAATAAAATCAGAACTAGATTTGCGCCGTCGCCGACGGGGTATATGCATATCGGAAATTTTAGAACGGCTTTATATGGATATCTTTTTGCCAAAAAAAATAGTGGTGATTTTATTTTGCGCATCGAGGACACTGACCAAAAAAGAGAAGTCGCAGATGCATTAGAAAAATTAATAAGCATTATAAATTGGGCCGGATTTGAATACTGCGAGGGAGTTTATTTTGAAGATGGAAAAATTATAGAGAAAGGAAATCTTGGACCATACACACAATCAAAAAGACTAGATATTTATAAAAAATATGTCGAGGGATTAGTGAAAAATAAAAAAGCTTATTATTGTTTTTGCACGCCAGAAAGATTAGAAGAAATGCGTCAAATTCAATTGTCGCAAAAAAAAGCACCCATTTATGATCGACATTGCTTTGAATTATCTCAAGATGAAATTGAAAAAAGAATAAATTCAGGAGAAAAATATGTTATTCGACAAAAAATAAATACTGAGGGATCGACTATTTTTAATGATCTGATTCGTGGAAAAGTTGAGATAAAAAATGATCTTCTAGACGACCAGATACTTTTGAAATCTGACGGATATCCAACTTATAATTTTGCCAACGTAGTAGATGATCATCTAATGGAAATATCCCATGTTTTTCGTGGTGAAGAATATGTTTCCAGTACGCCTAAATATATTCAACTATATGAAAATTTTGGTTGGCAAGTACCTGAAGTTGCTCATTTACCACTTCTTCTCAATCCTGATAAGTCAAAACTTTCCAAGCGTCAAGGCGATGTAGCGGTGGAGGATTATATCAAAAAAGGCTATCTCAAAGAAGCGATCATTAATTTCGTGGTAATGCTTGGTTGGAATCCGGGAAAAGGAGAAACGCAAGAAATTTTCACGCTTGAAGAATTGGTGGAAAAATTTGATCTGGCTCATGTTCACAAGGCGGGCGCGGTTTTTGACATCAAAAAATTAGATTGGATAAATTCACAATGGATCAAAAAACTTTCCATCGAAGAATTATATCAAAAATCTTTGACTTTTTTTGAGGAAAAAGAATTTTATAAATCATGGAGCATGAAACCTGCCTCATCGGCAGACAGGCATGAAACATATAGCACGCAGGAGAAAGAAGATTATCTAAAAAAAGTTTTGTCAATCGAACAAGATCGTTTACAAAATTTGTCAGAAGTGGGGGAGAGCAATCAGTTCTTTTTTAAAGATGCAAATTTTGACAAAGAACTTTTGCGCTGGAAAGATATGAATGACGAAGACTTGAAAAAATCCCTGGAAAAATCTTTGAGCGTTTTGGAAAATATAACGGACGAAAATTGGACGCGCGAAAATTTGGAAAAAATTCTGATGGAATCTGCAGGAGAAAAGAGGGGGGAGCTCCTTTGGCCTTTGCGCGCCACACTTACGGGAGAGAAAAAATCACCTTCACCCTTTGAATGCGCTTGGGTTTTAGGAAAAAATGAAAGCCTAAGAAGAATAACCGAGACTTTAAAAAAAATTCACCCTATGGAATAATCCCGACTCGTCGGGATAATTTTGCTCAGCAAAATTTATTCCATAGGGTAAAACTCATGTTAAACAAAAAAACAAAATTAATATTTTTTATTTTTATCGCAATTTTTTCATTTTTTAATTCGAAAAATGTTTTTGCTGATGCCTGCAAAGACAAATGCGAAGATCTTTACCCAACTGACACTTCTTTGCAAAAAAAATGCGAGGATGATTGCGAGAAGATTGAAAAATATGAAAAAATTATCGAGATTAAAAGTAAGCAACTTGAGGTTGTAAATAATCAGCTTGGCTATATAAACAAAGAACAAACGGAAAACCAAAAAGCTCTTCTTGAAACTATAAAAAACCTAGATACTCTTTCCCAAAAAATAACCGCGCTAGAAAATAGTATCGAAGAAAAAGAAAAGGAAATAATCTATCAGAAAAAAATGCTTTCCGGGCTAATGCAGTCCTATTATGATTATGATCAGCAGGGGATATTAGAAATACTTCTTTTGGATAACACCTTCATAAACCCATTTGGACAAATGGACTACATCAATCAATCCGGAGTAAAAGTGTCCGATCTCTTAGCTGGAATAAAAAAAAATCAAGAGGAGTTAATTACTAATCAAAAAGAATTACAAGGTTCCTATGAGCAAAGTGATAAATTGAAAAATGAGCTTCAAAGTGATAAGTATGAATTACAATTAAGCGAAAATCAAAAACAGAAAATTCTCGTTGAAACTAAAACAGAAAAAGAAAAATATGAAAAACTTTTGTCTGAAATTGAAAATGAAATCTATAGTTTAGAATCTGCTAAATCAGTTGACTACAGTAAGCTACCAGCAGCTAAGGGAGGATATTTCAATTATCCAGTTTCCAATCAAGTACTTACCCAATCCTACGGATGCCTACAAGATTCTTTTGCAAGAAAATCCTATCCATCTTGCAATGGTGGCAAGGGAGGTTTCCATAATGGATTAGATTTTGGAAGAAATAGTGGATTAAATATCTTCTCCGCAAAAAAAGGAAAGGTTATCGGCTCTGGAGATAATGATAAGGAATGCAAGGGTTTTAAATGTGCTTATGGGAAATGGCTTGCAATTGATCATGGTGATGGACTCGTAACGTTGTATGGTCATCTTAAAAGTAAATTTGTTTCGAAGGGAGCCACCATAAAAACTGGTGAAAGAATTGGAGAGATGGGAGAAACGGGATACTCCACTGGGGTTCACCTCCATTTTTCAGTTTTTGACAAAAAAAGTTTCGGGATTGTTGAATCAACCAAAAGAAAAGGTTTGATGTTGCCAACAGGAGCATCAATAAATCCAACGAGATATTTAAAATAAAAAAATATGCTAACCAAAAGAAAAATTACTGAGGATTATATATCAGGATTTGTTGATGGTGAAGGTTGTTTTTCTTTATCCTTAAGAAAAGATAAGGGTAGATATTTTTACTGGAAAGCAATTTTTGCAATTGTCATAAGAAATGATGACGACAAAATTATTAAGCAAATTAAAAAATATTTCGATTGTGGTAGTATTTCTTATAGTAAAGACTGTATCAGATATCAAATAACAGATACTACGGAACTGATGACTATAATTATTCCGTTTTTTGAAAAATTTCCCTTAATAGGCAAAAAGGGAGATGATTTTAAGCTATGGAGGGAAGCGGTTTTTATTATAAATAAAAATAAAATAAAAAAAGTAAATTCTGAAAAAGGCATTAAAGGTTTCGTCAAGAATCAATGGAATGTTGATGATATAAAGAGATTGGATGATTTAAGAAATGAAATGAAAAAATTTAAAAGTGGGCTCATATCCAGAACATTTAAATACTAACTGTCGCATAACTGACAATGTGCGACACTATAGATATTTCTCCTGACCACTCCCCTTCAATAAAAACCGCTTTTTTAGAGCGGTTTTTAAAAAACAATTTTATTGATAAATTTATTTTTTTCTCTCCCTATAATCCTTTATCGCTTCTCTCAAGCTGTCGGCTGCTAAATTTGAACAATGCATTTTTATCGGTGGTAATCCTTCCAAAGCTTCCGCCACATCATTCCTAGTAATCTTTAATGCCTCCTCCAAAGTCTTGTTTTTTGCCAAATCAGTGATCATAGATGAGGTCGCAATCGCGCTAGCGCATCCTAGTGTCTCAAATTTGATGTCACTTATCACTTCCCTCTTTTTGGAATCTTTTTTTACCTTGATATAAATTTTCATCATATCTCCGCAAGTTGGATTGCCAACCATTCCAACTCCTGACGGATTTTTTATCACACCCTGATTGTGTGGACGAGTAAAATGTTCCAGAACTTTTTTTGAATACATATTTTTTCATATAGCATGAAACATATAGCATGTAACAATTTCTGTTTCAAAATTCTGATTTAGAATTTTGTTTCATGTTTCATGCTTTATGTTTCATGTTCTTATAATAATCCTTAAGCACATTACCTGAAACTTTTCTCAATTTTTCTACTGTTTTTTTGATAACCTTCACTACGTAATCAATTTCTTTTTTTGTCGTATTTTTCCCAAGTGTCAATCGCAGTGAGCCGTGCGTTTCTTCTGGTTTCAAACCAAGCGACAAAAGCACGTGTGATGGCGAAAGCGATCCCGATGAACAAGCTGAACCGGTCGAAGCAAAAACTCCCTCCGCTGAAAGCATCATTAAAAGACTCTCCCCTTCTACTCGCGAAAAATTTACATTCACATTATTCGGTGATCTTTTTATTCTTGAACCATTCAATCTTGAATCCGGAATTTCTTTTAGAATTTTATTTATTAAATAATCACGAAGTACTACCATGCTTTTGACTTTTGACTTTTGACTTTTGACTTCTTTTATTGCACTACCTAATCCGACAATCCCTGGAGTATTAATTGTTCCTGCGCGCAATCCAAATTCTTGTGCTCCACCATCTTGAATTTTAGCTATATCAAGCCCAAATTTGACATATAGCGCCCCTACTCCCTTTGGCCCATATATTTTATGCGCTGACATTGAAAGCAAATCTACACCCAATTTTTCCACATTACAATCAAAATAATTCACTGCCTGTGTCGCATCTGTGTGGAATATAATTTTCTTGTCTCCTGTTCCTTGCTCACTGTTTTTTGATTTTATCATTCTTCCTATTTCAGAAATCGGTTGTACCGTGCCGATTTCGTTGTTGACATACATCACAGAAACCAAAATTGTATTTGGTTTGATTGCATTTTTTATATCGCGGACATCAATCACACCATCTTTTTTTGGATTTATAAAAGTTGCTTCGATTAAATTTTCTTTTTCCATTTTTTTCACAGTCTCCAAAACACAATGATGCTCAAAGGTAGTTGTGATAATATGTGGTTTCTTTTTTTCTTTCTTGAAATAAGCTTTATCCACACCCTTTATCGCTAAGTTATTCGACTCTGTCGCTCCGCTCGTAAAAATAATTTCGTTTAGATTAGCACCAAAAAAATTTGCCACTTGCATTCTGGCTTTTTCCACTGCTTGCGCCGCTTCTTGACCAAAAGAATGAATCGATGAAGCATTGCCATATTTATCACTAAAATACGGCATCATTTCTCGCAATACTTTTTTGTCGACCGCTGTTGTTGCTGCATGATCTAAATAAATTGTTTTTTTTGTCATAGTTTTTAAATATTCTTATTTAAAATATTCTTACTACCGTATACTAGAATACGGTAGTAATATAAATTTCTAACATTATTATTTTATAGGATGAATTAAATCACTCAATCTTATTCCATATAAAGTCTTCCTTATTTGCTCGCCTAGTTTTATCCATACAAAACTAGAAGCACATTTTTTCATCGCCGAGCAATGTATCCCTTGGCATTTGGCTGTCATCGTCCCTTCCATAATTTCAATTATCTCCCCCGCGGAAATTTCTTTCGGTTTTCTAGCTAAAATATACCCGCCATTTTTTCCTTTGATACTTTTGACCAAATTATTTTTTCTTAGGTCGCCAATTAGCCTTTCCAAATATTTAGCCGATATTTTTTCTTCTATTGATATCTCTTTTATATTCTTAATTTGAGGATAATTGCGCGCCAAATTAACCATCGCCCGAAGCCCATACTCCCCTTTTGTTGAAAAATTTAGCATTTGTTTATTCCTACTAACTTAGTATGCTTTAATTATAATCTAGCTTTCTTTTTCTGTCAATTAATACATAAAACCGCAATCATCATGTAAGATAATTGCGGTTTTTAATCCAAAAAAATAGTTTTAATTTTATTTAGCCACCCTTGTCACAAGTGGCGATTCGACGTCTTCGGCAGAAACACAACTGACCTTACCCTTATCTTCATCCTTAGAATACCATAAATAGTCTTTGCCTCTTCTATCCGGATAAGGTGCAACACCTATCACACTTGCAAACTTCCCATAGGCGAAAATTCTCTCGCCATATTTGAAGCCAAATCTTCCACAGGCTTCATTGGAAATATTAACATCAAAAACTTTTCCGGTAACCGACGTCACTCCTTTAAAGGAGCTTGTTTTTACAAAACCAATAAGCTCCTTAGCGAGGGGTAGAAAGTTCTCCATGTTGTTATCTACCCATTCTTTTATTGTCTCAATTGATCCTTTTGGAGCTTTGTCTGAACGCACAGCAAGCATTATTGAGACTCTGCTTTCGTGGGATAGTTCATCCCAAATAGTTCTCCACACCTCCGGAATTAATTTAGATTGGATATCAATCATTTTATCCTCCTATTAATTAAAGTTAGTTTTTATACCCTAAAAATTATTTTACTGCTGTTTTTAATGTGCTTTCTGCCTCGAATAAACTTATCACATAATTCCCTATTCGTCAAAAATTTTTCCTACTACTTGTTATTTTGGAAAAAATTTCCAAAAATGTTATACTGATATTAGACGCGATAAATCGCCGTCTCCACGAAGATAATATATAAAAAATTATGCGTATATCATACTCGGCCTTTGATGCCTATCAAAATTGCCCGTTAAAGTATAAATTTCAAAATATTGATCGAATCAAGGTTCCTAAATCTAAGGAAGCGGTTTTTGGCTCGACAATTCATGAAACAATGAAATTTATCCACACTCCCGGCATTCTCTCCCCTACCTTGGATCAAGCCATGGAGCATTTTTCCAATGCTTGGAACCCGGCAGTTTTTGACGGAGAAACTGAAGAACGCGCCGCTTTTTCCCAGGGCGTCAAAATTATTCAAGATTATTACCAAAAAAATAATCCCGCTGATTTTAATATTATTAATTTAGAATCACGCTTTCAAATTGAAATCGGGCCGGAAAATGATCGGCATATTATTTCTGGTATCATCGACCGCATCGACAAAACGGAAGATGGTTTTGAAATTATTGATTACAAAACAACTAAGAAAATGCCTAATCAAGAAAAAGTTGACAACGACATTCAGCTTTCGGTTTATCTGCAAGCTTTTCTTTCGCAATATCCCAAAGAAATCAATAACTTAGACAAAATAAAAGTTAGTTTGTACTATCTCAAACACGGCATGAAATTGTCTGCCACAAGAACCCTAGAGCAATTGAAAAAAAGTGAGCAACTTTTTTTAGACACTATAAAAGTCATTGAGACTGGTAATTTCGAACCGACAATGTCCCCTCTTTGTGATTGGTGCGGATATCAAAATCTTTGCCCGATGTGGAAACATAAATTCAAGGAACTCCGTCACATCGACACAGGGGAAATTAACAAATCCATCGAAGAATATATCGACCTAAAATCAGCCATCACTATGACGAAAGATAGGATGGCCAAATTACAAGAAGATATTTTGAGTTATATGGATCAAGAGGGCGTGGAAAGAGTTTTTGGTCCGCAAGGCGTCATTGCACGGTCACTTCGCAAGACTTATAAATACGACGAGAAAAAATTGCGCGAAGTTTTGGAACCACTGGATTACTGGGAAGATGTGCTAAAAGTAGATGGTATAGCGCTTCGAAATATTTTGGGCGTCCTACCATTTGAAGCCAAAAAAGAAATTGAAAAAGCCAAAGTTCTCGACAAAGAAACCAAAAGTTTAAGCGTGAAGAAAAAATGACAACCTCAGTTGTCATCCTGAGCGAAGTCCGTACTCGGACGAAGTCGAAGGATCTACTTAGTTATATGAACAAACTGAAGACCTTTCTCAAAAAATTCTTTCTTATCGATGATACTCCGCATAAAATTGCTGCGGGAGCATCTTTGGGAATTTTTTTAGGAATTATTCCTGGTGAAGGATTATTAGCTACCTTATTATTGGCCTCACTTTTTCGTTTCAATCGCTTGTCAGCTACCGCTGGAGTTTTAGCTTTTAATATGTGGGCGACAATTGTAATGCTACCATTTTCTGCCGGAATTGGCGCTTTTATTTTCAAAACTAATCCGCAAGAATTGATTGATAATTTTAACTCGACATATCATCTGGGACTAAAATATTTTTTCAGCAAAATTATTTTTCTCGAATTATTACTTCCGCTCATTATTGGTTTCCTCATCACCGCTGGAATCATCGCCCTAGCTTTTTATTTCTTGATTTATTTTCTGTTGAAGTATAAAAAAGTGAGTTTTGGATAAAATTTATTATACTATTTTTTAATTTATTTTTTCTTTTATTTCTTTTTTTATTTCATCGTCTACACTATCCGGCAACATGTCGCCTTTGGGATTGTGTTTTTCAGCTTCATCATAAACAAAATCGACTATTTTTTGCACAATTGATTTTATATAAGGACTTGCCATTATTTTCTCCTTATTTGTATCAAAGATAAAAAACAATCCGATTGCAATTATCAAAAATATCGCACTTATACTTATTAAAAATTTTTTCATCAATTTATTTTATCACCGTTCCTTGGAATTTCTTCTCCCCCAAAATATTTTTCAAATTTTTCAAATTTTTTCCTTCAGCGATGATAACTTCGAGGTTATTTTGCTCTGCTAGTTTTGAAGCTACTGGATCAAAGGGCATATTAAGTCCTGGATCCCAACGATTTCCGACAATTTTTCTGAAATTTTTCCAATTGATTTCTTTGATTATTTTTGCATCAGGATATTTTTTCGGATCCTTGTCGCAAGCATATTTAATGTTGGAAAGATTGATAAGTTTTTTAGCGCCCAGTCTTTCCGCGATAATTGTGGCAACATAGTCCGTTGATGCTCCCGGTTTCCAACCGGCAGCCACCATAATCCCCTCCCCAGCCGCAAAGTGGCTCATCAAATCTTCTTTAGTGCGCGGGTTTTTGTTGATTCTTGGATGAGCATAGGCACGAAAAATAGTTTTCACTAAATGCGCATTAAGTCTAGTCGTATGAATTCCTAGCCAATCCTGGTCGTCTCTAGTTAACTTCGTGACTTTCGAAGCTCCTTGAATATATTCCCGCGCCGCATATCCTCCGCCCGTAATGATTGCAAATTTTTTGCCTTTTTTGATTTCAGAAATAATTAGTTCTCTGAATTTTTTCAAAAATTGCCAATCTATATGTTTCGGCACAATTAGTGAGCCACCTAAAGATATAACTATAATTTCTTTTTTCATAATTAGCTGTCATTCTGAGCGTAGCGAAGCGAAGTCGAAGAATCTACTTTTTAATCAAATAGATTATATTATTTAGCAGATCCTTCGACTACGTTCATTCGCTATCGCGAATTCACTTCGCTCAGGATGACATTTATTAAAATGTCATTTTATACAATTTTTATCCGGCAAGTATCCTCTTGATTCTGCCTCAATTTTCGAAGAAAAGCAAACTCGATTTTCGGGGTTTATATTCTTGGCATAACGGCAAGTCGGCAAATGATATTTATTGGAATTTTTTGACCCTACAAAGGCGCAATCCTGCCTGCCGGTAGGCATGGTTTGGGGCATAGCACTTACCTCATTTAGGTCTTTTTTCGTCTCAGTGGGCAAATTTTGGCTTTGTGAGACACTCTGGACAGCTGAATTATTGCCATTTTCAATAGACACCATACTTTCTGCTGTTTTTTCAATAATAAGTGGGTTTTGGGCTGTTTTTTGGCCTTTTAAAAACCCTCCTTCAAAAGAAATTATAGCGACCAAAATAAAGCCTATAATAAGGATTATTTTGTGTTCATATTTTTCCCAAAAATCTTTGGTTTTTGTTTTTAGGGCTTCATTATACATAGCGTATTGACATTATAGCATAAAATTGGTAAGCTCTTTAGGTATGGCGTCCCGCACTAATTCCAATTAAAATCCTACTGGTGTTTAGTTGTGTGTGCGTAATCGCCTTCGGCTTAATTTTTACTAATATTAAATTTTATAACGAATTAGTGCAGGGATGCTCATTTTTGTTCCTGCTCATACTTCGCAGACAAAAATGGCACATCGTAAAGCAGGTGGTTCCACTCAACTGGGACGAGATTCAATTTCGAAAAGATTAGGCGTGAAAAAATTTGCGGGGGAAAAAGTTGCTCCCGGACAAATAATTATCCGTCAACGGGGAACAAAATTCCGACCCGGAAAAGATGTTAAGCGTGCGGAAGATGATACTCTCTTTGCCTTGAAAGAAGGAGTAGTGAAATTCACTGCCAAGAAAGTTCGAAAATTTACCGGCAAAATGATTTCAAAGAAATTTGTTTCTGTAGAATAAACACGAACATACAACGAATATAAACTAAAAAAGCGAACTCCTTGAATGGTTCGCTTTTTTTATTTATGTTTATTGTTTTTTATTCGCGACAATTCGTGAGTGGCTCGCTTTTATAAATTCAAGAAACAAGGGATGTGAATCAATCGGATCAGTTTTGAATTCTGGATGAAATTGAGCCCCCAGAAAAAATGGATGTTTGGCTTTTGGCAATTCTGCTATTTCCATTAGTTTTCCGTCCGCTGATTTTCCAGAGAAAACCAAACCGGCTTTTTCTAATCTTTCAATATACTGCGGATTAACTTCCCAGCGATGTCGGTGGCGTTCAGAAATTTTATTTTTCCCATAAGCCTTATAAGCCAGCGTTCCTTTTTTGATAACAGCGGGATAAGCGCCTAGTCGCATCGTGGCTCCAAAATTATGATCAGCTAGATTTTTCTTTTGCTCTGGCATAATATCAATCACCGGATTTTTTGTTTTTCTGTCAATTTCCGTGGTGTTAGCGTCTTTCAAATCCAATACATTTCTGGCATATTCCACTACCGCCAGTTGCATTCCATAACAAAGTCCAAAAAAAGGAATTTTATTTTCTCGTAAAAATTTAATGGCGTTTATTTTCCCTTCAATTCCGCGTGAACCAAATCCACCAGGGATAATTACTCCGTCATAATTTTTCAATTCTTCCAATTTTTCCGGCTCTTTTTCAAAGGCCTCACTGTTCACCCAACTTATTATTGGTTTCAGCTGAAGCTTGTAAGCAGCATGTTTTACCGCTTCAATCACGCTCAGATAGGCATCCGAGAGAACAAAATCACCTGTGCCAAAATATTTTCCCACTATGCCGATTTTAATTTCTCCTTTAGGATTTTTTATTTTCTCCAAAAGATCATACCATTTTTTCAAATTAGTTTTTTTGTATGGCAAACCTAATTTCTTAAGAAGCAACCGACTCAAGTCATCGCGTTCAAAATTTATCCCAACCTCATAAATACTTTCAATATCCGGAGCGCTAATTACATATCTTTCAGGAATATTACAAAACATCGCAATTTTTTCTTTTCTTTTCTGATCTAGCCGAGTGTCACTTCTGGCTACGATCACATCCGGCAAAATTCCAGCACTATTGAGTGTTCGCACAGCATATTGAGTTGGTTTGGTTTTCATTTCTCCCACTTTAGAAGGAATTGGCAGATAGCTAACCATCACAAACAACACATCGTCTGGATGTTTTATCTTTAACATTCTGGCCGCTTCCAGGAAAAGGATATTTTGATATTCTCCGACCGTTCCACCAATCTCAATCATAGTCACGTCCGAATCAGCTTTTTTGGAAGCTTTTTCTATTCTTTCAATAACTTCCATTGGAATATGAGGCACAACTTCCACACACTTTCCGTTATATTCAAGATTTCTTTCTTTGTGAATCACCGTTTCATACACTCTGCCAGTCGTCATATAATTATCACGATTCAAGGTAATACCCAAAAATCTTTCATAATTTCCCATGTCTTGATCAGTTTCATCGCCATCATCTAAAACAAAAACTTCTCCGTGTTCAGTTGGGTTCATTGTACCGGCGTCCACATTAATGTAAGGATCAATTTTTATAGCCGTCACATTAAATCCACGCGCTTGAAGAATCGCGCCGATAGCTGAAGTAGTTATTCCTTTTCCCACCCCACTCATCACACCCCCAACGACAAAGATATACTTTCTGTTTTTCATATTTTTTCAGACAAAAAGTCGCTTCCCCGCGACTTTTAAAAATAAATTTATTAAGGTTGCTACTCAATCCCCTTTACTTCTAATTTAATTTTTTCTCTTATTTCTTCTGATAATTTTATTTCAATTTCATATTCCCCCACCTTCTTTATTGCTTGTTTAATTATAATTGAATTTGCTAAAATGTTCAAGCCTTCTTTTTTCAGGGCTTCTTCGATGTTTTTGACTGTTATTGAACCAAAAAGCTTACCTTTTTTTTCTTTAGCTTCAATGATAATTTTTTTATTCTTAAGGGCACTGGCTAAATCTTTCAACCTCTCTGTTTCAGCTATCTTGTTTTTCTGTTCTTTTTCTTTTTGCAATTGAAAAATCCTAATTGTATTTTCCGTTGCAATGCCCGCTATTTTTTTGGGAAGCAAAAAATTTTGCGCATACCCTTGCGCCACTTCTTTCACATCGCCTTTTTTTCCAAGACTTTTTACATCTTGTAATAATATTATTTTCATTTACCCTGTTAAATAAGATTTGAATCTTGTGAAAAGAAACAACTTATTTTAATTATTTATTACTTAGTTTTCATTTCCTGTTTGCTTAAATATATTCAAATCTAATTTTAATTTTTTTAAAAAAATTAAAATTTATTTAACAGGGTGAATTCTATTTTATTTTTTCCTTGATTTCTTCCATCGCCTTATCCAATTGCGGATCGCGCTTGTTTTCATAGTCATCATTGGTCATTTCAACTTCGATATCAGGAGAAATTCCTTTTTCCATAATATAATCACCTTTAGGTGTGAGCCATTTTGCGACAGTAATTTTTACGCTTGAACCTCCCGGCAAATCCATAAGTTGTTGCACACTTCCTTTGCCGAAAGTTTTTTCCCCAATTAATGTCAGCCCGCGATTATCCTTCAGTGCTCCCGCCAAAATTTCTGAAGCGCTGGCACTGCCTTCGTTTATTAGAACCACCATTGGAATTGAACTTAATTTATCTCCGCCAATAGTATATAAACTATTTTTTTCACCCTTATTGTCCTCCTCTAAAACAACAACCTTACCCTGAGGCATCATTCGGCTGGCAATTGAAATTGATTTATCCAAAAGCCCACCTGGGTTGTCACGAAGATCTAAAATTATTCCTTTACTTTTGGCATTAATTATCTTATTCATTGCCGAATTGAATTGCGCATCCACATCATCAGAAAATTTTATTATCTTAAGATACGCGATATCGTCATCCTTAAATTCAACTTTAGCACTATCTAATTTTATAGTTTCTCGAATTACTATTATCTCGGTAGTTTCTTGATCGCCATTATGCAAAATCGTAAGCTTCACTTGCGTGCCTTTCTTGCCTCTTATCAAATCTACCGCTTGATCAATCGTCAATTCCAATGATGATTTTTCATCAATTTTCAAAATTTTATCCCCACTGCGAATTCCGGCTTTTTGCGCTGGAGAACCATCCAGCGGAGCAATGACAGTTAGAATTTCATCTTTTATCCCCAGCTCAGCTCCAATCCCTTCAAATGAACCAGCGATGTCTTGAGAAAACATCTTGCTTTCCTGCGGATTAAAAAAATTCGAATATGGATCCCCTGTAGCGCTAAGCATCCCATTGATTGCCCCATAAACCATCTTTTGCGCATCCAAATTATTTTTTTCAACATGCTTTTCTTTGACCAAATCCCACACCTTCCAAAAAAGTGAAAAATCAACCTTTTCATTTTGCGAGGATATTTTGTTTTCTATAATCGCTTTTTCTAGTGGAACATTTTTATCATTTAAAGAATAATTTTGCTGTCCCTTTTTATATCCCAGAAAAAAACTTCCTACCAAAAGAAAAATAACGATTAACAAAAATGAATATCGCTTAAAAATGTGGAGATTTTTCTCCATATTTTCTAGATCTTTTTTCTCTTTATCTTCAACTATTTCTTGTGTTATTTTTTCCTCAAAATTTTCTGATTTCATAATTTTTATTAGTTGTGTTTTGGCAGAGGCTTTCCCCAATATTTCCAAAAATATAAAACAGCGCTTTTGATATGAAGCCATGTCAAACGATTAGAAAGTAATGACTGAATAACATTTTTTCCCGCACTTCCCCGACCATGATAATGATACATTTCGGCTTCAGGAAAATATATTATTCTATAGCCATTTTCCCAAAATCTTCGACACCAATCGACATCCTCGAAATACATCTTAAATTGACTATCTAGTAGCCCTACCTTAGAGATAGCTGATCTTCTTGTCATCATAGCCGATCCCTGAATCCAATCAACTTCCTTAATGCTTTTATGATCAAATTCTTTCATTAAAAATTTATCAATATGCTTTTGTCCTATTTTTAGTTTTCCCAAAAATGTTCGGCGATAAACTATCGTGAACGGAGTATAATAGCGAAAGCAAGAAGGCTGGAGTGCTTCATTGAAACCTAGAAGTTTAGGACCGACAATCCCAATTTCAGGATTTTTTCTGACATATTCTAGAAGTTTTTCTATGGAATGTTTTTTAACCAAAATATCTCCATTGAGAATAAGTACATATTCTCCTTGTGAAATATCATATCCGTTTCGCACTGTTCCACCAAAGCCAATGTTTTTCTTTGAAGAAACAAATTTTATCTGAGGATAATCCTCCCGCATCATCATCTCAGTTTTTTCTTCTGTTTCACTATCTGCCACAATTATCTCATAGTCATTTAGCGTAATATTACTTTCAATTGAATCAATACAAACTTTCAAGAGTTCCGAATTTTTATAACTAGTAATAATGATGGATAATTCCATTAAATCATGAACCACAAAACATGAAACATGAAACAATTAGATTGCCAAACATGCTTCAAGCTTATGCTTTGTAAAATAAGATTTTCTACTTAGGCTTTATATCTGATTGTGCTGGAAGGATAAAAATATCTTTTGCCATTTGGTGAATGCGGTCATAGTTGCCACCGATTGGCAAAAGAATGTAGCCAACTTCTTTTGGCATATCAGTTGGGTTATACAAAAATCCTTCTTCGCTATTTTCTAGGACTCTTTGGTAAATTTGCAAATTATTCAACCCCTTATAAATATCATAAAATCTTTGCATTTCCCAAATTTCCATATCAGTTCTAACGTTGTTGCCGAGAGCATTAAGCAGAGCATTCCCCTTGGAAAAATCAGCTAGCGTACCAACGCTTAGCATTTTGTCTTTTACTAATTGAATAACTATTTGCTGACGCTTCGCTCTTTCAAAATCACTAGAAGTTGCACGCGACCTCACGTAGCAAAGAGCCTTGTCACCATTTAGAGTTTGTTTACCCGCAGGAAGAGTGAAGTTTCCTCCGCATTCTTTGACCGGATTAGTGCAAAGAGGATATTCGGCCACAACTCTACCAGTTTTATTTTTCTTAATTTCAAATTTTCCCGTTGGAACTGTGAAAACTTGACTGTCGCAAACATGCGCCTCATTGAATTGCACCGGCTCTTGAAAAGGCTGATCTAATGTTATTTCAATTCCGCCAATCGCATCAATAATTTGTTTGAAACCGGCAAAATTTATACTAGCACTATAATGAACAGGCAAGCCTGTCACTTCCTCGGCAACTTTTTTCATTTCTTCCAAGCCTTGTTTTTTTCCATTCTCTTCTCCGGCAGCATAAACCGCATTTATTTTAGTTTTATTCGCCCAAGCCGGATTATTCACATATAAGTCGCGCGGGATTGAGATCATTGAAGCTTTGTTTTCTTTTGGGTTGATGCTAGCGACTATGATAGTATCAGCCAGAAGTCCGCCACCGGCAATGTTTTCCCCACGCATTCCTAAAATCAAAACGTTTATTCTGCCATCTTTTTCCCCCTTAAGCTCATTTTCAATTCCCGGAATATTATTCACTATTGATTTAAACATTCCCCCTTTGGAAATTTTATTCAGAACATTGCCGGTTTTCCAAGCAGAAATTACTCCACCTAGCAATAAAATCCCCAAAATAACCGCAAGAATCTTAAAGCCTCTTTTTTGGTAAAATTTTTGCTTATTTCTCTTTTTTGTTTCGAAATTATTTTCTATGTAAGCCATTTTTTTGTTTAATTTGAATTAATATAACAGCCAAATCTTTAATTCGGCAATTATTACTATTTTACTTATAATTTCCTATTTAGTCAACAATTCATCTGAGAAAAAATTTCTAATAACTTCTGGGCAGTTTTTTGCCAAGAAAATTTTTCTGCTTGCATTTTTCCATTTCTAGATAAGCCATCTCTCGTAAGATCATTTGATAATATTTCTTTGATTTTTTGTGTCAGTTCTCCAGGGATTTCCGGCTTGAAAAACAATGTCGCGTTGCCAAAAATCTCCCTATGAGGAACAATATCCGAAGCTACAGTCGGTACCCCCAGCGACATCGCTTCAATAATTGGCATTCCAAAGCCCTCGTAGAATGAAGGAAACACAAAAATGTCCGCGCCCTTCATAATCCCCGCCTTATCCTCTTCATCAATATATCCCGGAAAAAAAACGTCTTCTAATAAATTATTTTTCTTAACCACCTCATCTATTAATTTGTCATAATTATGAGATTTTCCTCCAGCAATAACTAATTTTAAGGAATTGAGTTTTATTTTTAAATTAAGCTCAACTTTTAGCAAGGCAAAAGCTTCTATGAGTGCTGGGATGTTTTTTCTCGGTTGCAATGTGCCAAGATATAGAATGTATTTTTCCGGCAATTTATATTTCTCCTTAATTGTTTTTATTTTTTCGTCTGAGATATCTTGCACCAAAAAATCCTCCGACACCGCATTGTGAAACCAATCAATTTTTCTGGGATAAATTTTATAATATTTAATTATCTCATCTTGAGTAAATTTTGAAACTGCAATTATCTTATCCGCTCTTTTCAAGCTTATCGGAATTAATGTTTTAAGAAAAAATAAATCTGATTTTTTAATAAACTGCGGATAAAAGTTGAAAGAAATATCATGGATAATTGTGACAATTTTCACTTTTTTCGGCACAAACCACGGCGTAATATATTGCGTGAGATAAATATCCACCGGATTTTTGCGAAGATATTTTTGCAGTGTCCAAAAATTCCAACTAAAGCGATTTTTAGTTTCGAGAGAAATTATTTCAAAATTATTTTTATCCTTGACTCTTAAATTTTTTCCAATTTCTTCTAAAACATTTTTGTCAGTTACGTCGGTGAATAATTTATATTCGTTCTCACTATCAAGCTTAGCCAAATTTTTGGTCAGATTAAAAAACACAACCTCATCACCTGTTCTTTTTTTGCCGATATTTCGAATGTCGATGCCTATTTTCATATTATTGCTGTCATCCTGAACTTGTTTCAGGATCCGTATTTATATTTGTGAGATGCTGAAATAAATTCAGCATGACAAATTAATATTTTTTATTATTCGTAATTTCGCTCGATTCGTAAGTTAGTAATTGCCAGCCACACCCAAAAAAATCCTAAAAATATTCCGGCGTTGAAAAAATTCGGGATAACAATTGCAAACCAAGAAATAATTATAAATAATCCGAAAATCTTTTCCTTTTCATTTTTAGTAAAATAATATCTTTTAATTGCGCCTACTAATATATACGATGCCACAATCACAAAAGACGCAAAACCCAAAATTCCACTGCC
>DCUU01000002.1 GCA_002328565.1 Candidatus Moranbacteria bacterium UBA2206 | reverse complement strand
GAAAAACTTTTGCAAATGCGAAATACAAATATAATCACCACACCAGAATATATGGTGCTATACAATTTCTATTTTAGAAATATAAATTTTTTTATTCGAGAAATGAATTTTTCAAAAAAACGTGCAAGGGAATTGTTTGTTTCGGGAATAAATAAAATAAAAAAAAATGTCAAAACATTGGAAAATAAAAATTAAAAAAAACAAAATGGAAAATATAAAAAACGAAGAAATTGAACAAAAAATAATGTTAGAAAAAGTTGAACCAGAGGAAAGAGAAGAAAAAACAGAACCGCAAATTTTTCAAGTCAAAAAGTATAAAATGAAATTTAATAAAATTACAGGCTACAGATTAGCAGAAGAATCAACAATCCATTGCGCTAACGGCGACAAGCTAATCGGACACGAGGGGGATTTCTATGTTTGCCTCGATTCGATTCAAGAATTCATTTTGCCAACAGAAATTTTCAAAAAATTATTTATAATGGATCTAGAAAAAAATGACTAAATCAGAAATAGCGAAATTTGCAGTTGCAACAATATTAGGAATAGTGTCAGCTCACTTGTGGTCGATAGGCGAGCAAAGACTATCAATTTTTTTGATAGCCACGACAGTATATCAAATATTTTTTGTTGTAGAGGATAGAAAAAAAATAAACATATCCAAAAGCGAATTTTCAACATTATTCGCCGAGGAAATGAAAAAATGGAAAAATAATAATTTATTTAAAAAATAGGCTTTTTTTCCGCTTGCGTTTCTATTTGAAAAAATAGTATTGCGACCGCAGGCGGAAAAAGAGCACGCAATACTATGGAATTTAACAAAAACGAAGCATTAGAAAAAATTAGGCAACGAGTAATAAATCAAAATGAGAAACTTCCGCAAGGAATGAAAAAATGCCCTTTTCAGAGTTCGATAATCGATAAACCTTGCACGCCAGATTGTATGTTATATAGAAGTGGAAAACAAGGAAATTTTGTTTGCCCACTATCAGAATTGACCTCGATGTCATGGGTACTAAAAGGATCACCACAAAGTAAAAAATCAAATGGAAATTACCAAAGAAACTAATGAAGAATATAACGAATATTACTGTAAAATAAGTTCGGATTATTTTAAATTGAAAGTTGAATTTAAGAGAGAAAATGATTATAGAAAATATATAATAAGACATGAGGACTGGATAGAATTAATAGAACCAATTAAAATATGGCTAAAATATAATAGTGATTTAGTAAGTAAATATAAAACAAAAAAATATGAAAAAAACAAAATTCGAAATTAAAAAAATACAAGGATTAATAATTATTAGTAATGAAATTACAACAGTATCAGGCTTTTATAGTTGGAGCGAGGCGCGGAAATTTTTAAAATATTTAAAAAATAAAAAATATGTCAAAACTAGAAAATAAACCAAGTGAAAAAATACTTAGAATTTTTAAAAAAATTCTGGAAGGAAAAATCACAATCGATAAAATACCAGAAAAATACCAAGACACAATGTTGCAAGCCATTATTATCTACCTCGATGAACAAGAAAAAAGTTAATATTTTTCGGGTAATGTATAGAATAAAAAGCGACACAATAAAAGAGCCGTTTGTTTCGGAGTTGATTATAAAATCATCAAAAGAAGAAAAGGAAATAAATTTCGAGGAGGCTATCAAAAATTATTGGAAAAAAAACAACGCAAATTTATTTTTCTTTGATAGCATTTCAATAATTGAAAAAATAGGGGAAGAATAGAAAAGGCTTTTATAAGCCAAAAAAAGACGCTTAAAATTGAGTTTTAAGCGTTTTTTTTATGATATTGAGGTATAAACCAACAAAAAAAGGCAAATAAAAGCCTTTTTTTGCAATTTTATGAATATGAAACCAAAAGATAGAAACCATTAAAAACAATAAAAAATGATTCCTATTTTTATAATAGCATAAGTCAAAAAATTGTCAAAAAATTTTTTTACTGCGTCCACGCCGTGCGAAACGACGAGGCAATTTGTTTTGCGAAACACCAAACACATCACAAGCAACAGGCATAAGCGGAACAGTGGTCATGACATGAATGGATGAACAGGCGACGGCCAAGGCCATTAGATTGTCAGTGTCAAGGTTAATGTCATTGCGTTGATAGGTAGTCATCTCATCAGCTAGAGCAGGAACGAATGGAGCTTTGAGAATGTCAGCGTCAATGATAGCTTGTAGATTGTCAAGTAGTTCATCCTTATGCCCACCACGAAAGTCAACAGGCTTTGCAATATCTTGCACCATTCCATAGAGAGTATCACCGACACCAGTCGAATCAAGAAAGACTTGTGCATTACTTTCATAGTGAGCATTGCGAATCTCACGCTCGATAGAAGAAACCTCAACCTCTTTGCCAAACTCTTTATTAATATTATCACGCTCTTTCTCAGTCCAAGGTAGTTGGAACGCCCAACGCTTAACAATACGATAAGGCTTAGTTGTAATATCCAAACGAAAGCCAACAGTCTGGTCAGCAGTTTTCTTGCGACCGCGTGCCAAATCCCAACCCTCAATATACTTGCGACCGCGTTCGGCTTCGCCGAACGAATACGAATCGTCAAACAATTTCTCCACGCGAGAAGCAAACATCATTTCAGCCGTATCGATAAAGCGACCAAAGATAATCTGGTCAATCTTTGGCTGGCTCCACGACTTACAAAAATAATCCAATAGACTATGATCAATATGCGGATTTTCATA
>DCUU01000003.1 GCA_002328565.1 Candidatus Moranbacteria bacterium UBA2206 | reverse complement strand
CCTTTGGGTGGGTGAAGAGGATTGGGAATTAACTCTTCCTTACTTTTTCTTTCCGCAAGAAAAAGTAACAAAAAGAACTCTCAGCCGAGCTTACGTGCCAATAAATTCTTCGTTCGCCGGCTAAAATTTATAACTCGGCCCGACCAAATGCGTCGGGCCTCAAACAGGATAAATTTTTTAACGCCGACTCACTTGAATTTATAGTGGCACGTTTCGCAAGGCTGAAGTTGAATACAAAATACAAAATGCAATACTTGAAACAGGGGTTCAATTTTATTGATAAAATTGAGGTTTGATGAAAAAAGGCTAAGACAAGCCTTTTTTTGTGTTGACAAAAGACTGAATCTATGCTAGAATTCATAGTTAAAAATCGTACATTAAAAATTAAACCAAAACTCGATTGCCCGGTTTTTGCCTTTAGTTAGTGATCTAATTTGAGGCAGAAATCGGGTAAATGGAGTGGCCATTTTGGCTTTTTTTAATTTTATTTTTTGAAGGAGATAGAAAATGAAGAGATTAAACGTAATGGTTATTCTTTGCATGGTTTATAATTTTATCGGATGCGCTTGGGCGGAAAATGGTGACTTATTTTTTCCATACCAAAACATCCCAGTGGGAAGCTGTCCGGAAATAGTTGCGATAGGTGATGTTAATGGTGATGGCCGAAGTGATGTGGTCATCGCAACTTCATTTTATTTTGACACTGAGAATGACTACAAGCTGTTTGTTTTTCCGCAGGGGGAATTTGGGGAGTTGATGCCTGCGATAAAACTGTCCATACCTCAATGCAATTATGTCGCCAGGCCAAACAGTATTGCTGTTGGTGATTTAAACGGCGATGGCCGAAATGATGTAGCCATTGGCTTGGCCGGCAAAGGTATTCAGATTTTTTATCAAAACGCGGATGGCAAGCTTGACTCTACGGGATTTGTTTCTACAAAAAACTCCAGTGAAATAAAACTTGTTAAGCTCAATCATGATAGGAGGATGGATCTAGTTAGCGTTGGCCGAGATATTGAAGGATATCTCCAAGTCAGCAGTGAGCTTAAACAGATTATTCTGATGAAAAATGTCTATAAGGAATATTATGACAATGATTTTGGTGTGGGCAATCTTGGCAAAGGAGCTCTTAATGACATTGTGACGGTGTCTTATAATGATCATCGCTTTTATGTCAATCTTCATTTTCAAAAAGAAATAGGATTATTTTATCATCCGCAAACAATTATGACGCCGGCGACTTCAGCTACATGCGCAATCGCCATAGGTGATGTTTCAGGAAATAATAACAATGAAATCGTTCTAGCCTATGGAGGAAACAGGCCGGGATCCAAGGTTGTTATTTTCAAAAAGAAGGGAGGAATTTCTGAAAAGAATATTGTTTTCGAGCAAATTGTTCTAGGATCATATGATTGCCCCCAAGCTGTCGCAATAGGCAATATCAGTGGCAGCAAAAAGAACGACGATATCATCATTCTTCACGGAGGATGGGAAAGGCTGGGTGTCTATTCGACGCAAGGCAATGGAAAAATGGGCGAAGAGGACTTGTATCCGATTCCATACTCCCATTTTAATCGGCAAAGTTTAGCCGTTGGAGACATTAATGGTGACGGCAAAAATGATGTTGTAATTGCGCACCAAAGCGGTCTCGCAATTCTCTATCACACGCCATGATATGAAATTGCAATGACAGGATAAATTATCAGGAGCGTTCAGCTATAACTAGTGGACGCTTCTTTTTTCTTGCAAACAACTAATAATAATGCTAAATTTAGGATAATAATAGTGATGCGAATTTACAAATTGCATGCGAATCTACGAATAAGAATTAAAAAATTAATTTTATGGCAAAGATTATAACTGATGAAAAAATGATTGATGAATTGCTAGAGAGAAGTGTTGAGGAAGTTCTGCCTTCAAAGGGAGAACTAAAAAAACTTTTGATGTTGGGGAAAAAAATAAGAATATATATCGGGACAGACCCGACTGGAACCTCCTTGCATTTAGGTCATGCGACTAATTATATCATCTTAGAAAAATTTAGAAAACTTGGACACGAAGTTATATTTTTGATTGGAGATTTCACTGCTCGCATTGGAGATCCTACGGACAAAATTTCAGTTAGAAAACAACTTACCAGAAATGATGTGAAAAAGAATATTAAAACTTGGCTTAAGCAAGTAAAGCCAGTTATTAACTTTGATGATAAAAAAAATCCGGTCAAAATTATGTTCAATCATGATTGGCTTTCGAAGCTTACTTTTGAAGATGTGATAAAATTAGCTTCTAATTTTACAGTTCAGCAAATGCTAGAAAGAGATATGTTTGAAAAGAGAATGAAAGAAGAAAAGCCAATATATTTGCATGAATTTTTCTATCCCTTAATGCAAGGCTATGATAGCGTGGCTATGGATGTAGATATTGAAATGTGTGGCAATGATCAAAAATTTAACGCACTTGTAGGAAGGACGCTTCTTAGAAAATTAAAAGATAAAGAAAAGTTTGTTTTTATAACGACACTTCTTGAAAATCCAGTGACGAAAGAAAAGATGATGTCAAAAAGTTTAGGAACTGGTGTTTTTTTAGATGAAAATAATGTGAATATGTTTGGAAAAATTATGGCTCAAGCTGATGAGAATATTTCCCAACTCTTTACTGATTGTTCGTACATTTCCTTGGAAGAAATTGGAAAAATAAAAAAGGATTTAGAAAATAGTAAAGTTAATCCGAGGGATATAAAAATAAAATTAGCTTTTGAGATAACTAAGATTTATCATGGAGAAAAAAAAGCTGATGAAGCCAAGGAATATTTTGAAAAAGTTATTTCGAGAAAAGAAACGCCAGACGAAGTAGTTTCCATAGAAGCTTCTATAGAGGATACTGTGATTGAGATAATGACAAGAGAAGGACTGGCGAAAAGCAATGGTGAAGCCAAAAGAAAAATTGAACAAGGCGGAGTTTCGCTGAATGGGGAAATCATAAAAGACATTCAAACAAAAATTTCAAAAGAGATGAATGGAAAAATTTTGAAGGTTGGCAAGAGAGAATTTCGAAAGATTGTTGTGGAATAATTTTTCAAGGGCTTGCATTTTTTTCAAATTTGTGTAGAATTATCTTAGTTAATTAATAATTAAAAAGCTGAATAGTATTTTAGGTTTTTTTTCACTTCGTATTAACTTTTATATGAGGTTTACTATTTGGCTAAATATGAAAAGAAGAGATGCCAGAGAAAAAAAAATCAGTTGCCAAGAAAAGTGCCAAGACAATTAACTTTGGTCTGCACCTCACTCTTGACGGCTACGGTGGAAATCCGGACAAGTTAAATGACGGGAAGTTAGTGAAAAAAATTCTAGATGAGCTTCCGGGAAAAGTGGGAATGCACAAAATTTATGGACCGGTGACGATGGATTGTCCCGAATTCAACGAAAAGGATTCTGGTGGACACAGTGGTTTTGTAATGATCGCCGAGAGTCACATCAGTTGCCACACTTTTCCATGGCGGAAATTTGTGAGCATCGATGTGTACACTTGCGGAAGTTCAATGGATAAAAAGTTTATCGTGAACTATTTCAAAAAAGCGTTTGAACTCAAAAAAGTGGAATTGAATTTTATAAAACGCGGAACAAAATTTCCAGCCAAGGACTTGGTAGCGAAATAAAAATAAGCTTGAATATATAAAAAAGGCGAGGTTGTTTCTTGAACAGAACCTCGCCTTTTTGATTTCTAAAATCTGTGGTATAATTTTGATAGTTGTATGACTTGCACATTTTTCCTCGAATCTATTGTTCGCTGTGGTTAGCGAAAAATTTTAACTAAGATTATAGATAGTATTTTATTGATTGTAGTCCTGCCATTGTCATGGCTACATAAATAGATTCTCGGTAAAAAGCGCAAGTCTTGAATTAATAAAAACAAAATTATTTTTACGATGTCTATTTTTTCTAAAATTGCAGGATTAGGAAAACCTTCCTCGGAATTTATTGTATCACTAGATATTGGCACGGAAGTGGTCAAGGTTTTAGTTTTCAAAATTGATCCGGAAACCGGCGCAGGAATAGTTCGCGGTGTGGGGAGATCACGCCAAGGACTCAAAGACATGCATAGCGGAGCCGTTTCGGATATCTCTGGTGTGATTGTCAATTGTCGCGAAGCTATTGCTATGGCGCAAAATATGGCTGGCGCAAAAAAAGTTGAAAAAGCGATTATTGGTATTGCGGGGGAATTAGTCAAAGGCACCACGACCACTGTGCACTATGAAAGAATCAATCCGGAAATCAGAATTGATTTGCCTGAGCTAAAAAATATCATTCAAAAAGTTCAAAGAAAAGCTTTTGATAGGATTAGAAGTCAGTTGTCTTGGGAAACGGGACACAGCGAGATAGAAATTGAACTAATAAACGCAGTGATTGTAGATGTTCGAATTGATGGCTACAAAGTTTCTAATCCAGTCGGTTTTCAAGGGCGGGATGTTTCAATGTCTATTTTCAATGCTTATGCTCCAATGATGCATCTGGGAGCTTTGACTAAAATTGCCGAAGAGCTGGATCTTAATCTTTTGAATATCGCAGCTGAGCCATATGCTGTAGCTCGTTCGATGGGCGTGGAAGATTCTTTGGACTTTAGCGCAATTTTCATTGACATTGGTGGCGGAACAACTGATATCGCGGTGGTGCGAAATGGTGGCCTAGAAGGCACAAAAATGTTTGGCTTGGGTGGACGAGCTTTCACCAAAAGATTGGCGCAAGAACTTAATATTGGTTTTGAAGAAGCGGAAATGCTCAAAATAAAATATTCGGAAGGAAAGCTTGGGAGGGACGTGAGCGTGAAAATTGAAAAAATACTAACGGACGATTGTGATGTATGGCTTCGCGGAATTGAGCTAACATTGTCAGAATTTTCTGAATCGGATATTTTGCCGAATCGTTTTTTTCTTTGCGGTGGTGGATCGGGACTGCCAGGGATAAAAAAAGCCTTAATGAGTACGCATTGGAGAAAAAATTTGCCTTTTGCCAAATCAATTGAGGTTGGATATTTGCAACCAAAAGATGTGGTGAATATTATTGATGAAACGGGGCAACTCAAAGATCCGCAAGACATCACACCGATGGGATTGGCTAATCTAGCATTGGATTTGGCGGGAGAAGAAAAAGTGATTGCCGGGATTCTCCGACGAACAGTGAAAATGATGCAGAAATAAGGGTATTATCCCGCACAAAATTCCAAGAGAAATTTGATTTAGTTTAAATTTTTGTGTGCGTAGTCGCCTTCGGCTTAGTTTATAAATAATTTAATTATTGAAAGCGAATTTTTGCGGGATGCTCATTTTTGTAGCTACTCGTTCACCCCGCACCAATTCAGATATAAACAAGGTAAATTAAACAATAAAAAATTTGTTACGCGTCAATTGGTAGAATTGGTGCGGGGCAAGCTCATAGACAAAAATGGCACATCAAACATTTTATATCGATATTGATGAAGAAATAACTTCTATTGTAGAAAGGCTCAAGAAGGCGCGGGCCAGTGAAATTATTATCGTCGCACCTAAAAGAGCCTTGCTTATTCAAAGTATCGTAAATTTGCGCATTCTCAAAAAAGAGGCGGATGAAAATGATATTCAACTAATGATGGTGACTCAGGATAAACTCGGGAAAATTCTTATTGAAAAAGCGGGAATTTTTGTTCAACAAAAAATGGATAATATTTCGGATGAGGAAATTAGTCTCAATGAAAATGGAATAACAGGCGCTCAAAATTATTCCGATGAGAATGAAATAGGCGAAATTAGAGAGAATCAAAATCGACTAAGCAGTATTGGATCAGAAAATTATTTTAGCGAAGAAGAAATAACACAACACGCGCAGGCTAATTTGAAGAAAGTTAGAAAAATTAGTATAAATAATAAAAATGAACCAGAAAAAGAAACATTAGTTAATAAGGAATTGGTATCTGGAGTGGGAATAAGTTCTGGTAAAAAAAAGACAAAAGTAAATTTGGATATCTCTTCTCGACCAAGTATTATGCCAGAGCCAGAATTGGAAAAAGTTTCTAAAAATTTCACAGAAAATGATGAAATTCAAGAGAAAAAAATAGATAATTTTTTCTTTCAAAAAAATAATTTTGAAAATAAGTTGAGAAAACCACACGCCGAAGAATTTAGAAATTACGATTTATCTAAAAAAGATCACAAGGGATTTTTGATTTTCGGATTAATTTCATCCTTGGCAGTACTAGCTATAATCGCCTATCTATTTTTGCCAAAAGCTACTTTGAAAATTAGCGCCAAAATAAAAACTCAATCAGTGGACTCTAATATAACCGGTAGCACCACCGCTATTTCTTCTGATTTCGAAAAAGAAATTATTCCAGCTAAAATAGTTTCAATTGAAAATTCTATTTCTGAAAGTTTCAAAGCTTCTGGGGATAAGTCAGTTTCTAATCAAAAAGCGCGAGGAAAAATTACGATTTATAACGAATATAGCACAAGTCCACAACCTCTCGTGGCAACTACAAGATTTCTAAGTAGCAATGGAAAAATTTTCAGATTAGTAAGTGGAGTAACGATTCCTGGGATGGAAACGTCTGGCGGAGAAACAAAACCCGGGACAGTGGAAGCTCAAGTGATTGCTGATGAAGCGGGAGAAAGTTTCAATATTGCTCCAGACAAGTTTACTATCCCCGGATTTGAAGGCAGTGGAGCTGAAAAATATGCTAAATTTTATGCTAAATCAGAAGAAACAATGTCCGGTGGAGGAAGTGGAAATCAAACAGCTAATTATATTACTGATAGTGATATAGCTGAAGCTAAAACAAAAACACTAGCTAAATTTAATGAGGAAGTTAAAAATAAGATAAAGGAATCGGCTGGCGCAGAGGTGGTCATTTTGGATGACGCTGTCCTAGGCGAGGAACCTATATACAAATTGTCTAATTCGAGCGGTGATGTGGCTGATTCTTTTCAAATAACCATTCAAAATAAAGTCAAGGTGATTGTCGTAGCAGAAAAAGATTTGAATGATATGGTCATGAAAATTCTTTCTAAGACAACTGATGGCAAGTTGAATATAGAGGGCAATTCTATAAAACTAGATTTCGGAAAATCCAGCGTCAATTTTGATGCGGGAACGATTGATATAAAATTTCATGCCGTTGGGGAAATTGTTCCAAATCTAAATCTGGAAACTATGAAAAAAGAAATTTTAGGAAAAAATAATGAAGAATTAACGGCTTATCTAAGCACATTTTCAGATATTAAAAGTGCTAATGTGGAATATCAGCCTTCATTTATAAATAGTCGTATTCCGCAAATGGAAAGTCGAGTGAAGATAATACTTGACAAATAATTCAGGAAGCGATATTATGGTAGGGAAGTTAAAAATAAAGTTTCAATATATAGAGGGAATTTTTCGGTTTTCAGGAATTTGGATTGACAAAGTAGTCCCAAGACATAAGTGAAGATTATTCACTGGTCTTGTGAGATTCCGTCTATTTTTTGTTTTATAATGAATAACAAAGAATTAGTTAAATTAGAAGGAGAAGTTGTGGAAAATTTGCCAAGCACAACATTCAAGGTAAAATTGGATAATGGGCATGAAATTTTGGCTCATATTTCTGGAAGAATGCGAGTGAATTATATTCGCCTTATTCCTGGAGATAGAGTTATCGTTGAAATGAGTCCATACGATCTAACTAAAGGTAGAATTACTCAAAGATTAAAATAGTAAATTTATTATGAAAGTCAGAGCATCAGTAAAAAAAATTTGCGATAAGTGTAAAATTGTTAAGCGAAACAAAAAGATTTTTGTTATTTGTTCTAATCCAAAGCATAAACAACGTCAAGGATAAAAATTATGTTAAGAATTTCTGGAGTTAATATTCCCGATGAAAAAAGAATAGTGATTTCTCTAACCTATATATACGGCATAGGTAATGCTATCGCGGCTAAAATTCTAAAAGAGCTCAATATCTCTGAGGATAAAAGAACAAAGGATCTGACTGATGAAGAGCAAAATGCTATTCGAACTTATATTGAGAAACAAATAAAATCCGAAGGAGAACTGAAACATGAAGTGCGAAACAACATCAAAAGACTCAAAGAAATCGGTTGTTATCGCGGAACTCGTCATCAGAAAGGTTTACCTACTCGAGGACAAAGAACTAAGACAAATAATCGAACTGTACGAGGTAACGTGAGACGAACAATGGGATCTGGCCGAGTGAAGACTGAAAAGACGTAGTCTTACCCGCCTCGACTCGCAAGACGATTGCTCGTCGACGCGAGGCGGGCGAATTTTTTACGAATGTACGAATATACAAATTGAAATAATTTAAGAAGAAATAATCAAATTATGGCTGAAGAAAAAAAATTAAAAACTGAAGAGAAGAAAGAATCAGAAATAAAAGCTGAAGTTTTGGAAGTGGAAAAAAACGAAGAAGAAGTAGCTAAGAAAAAAATCAAGAAAGCTAAAAGACAAATTTCTAAGGGCCGAGCAACGGTTAAATGTTCATATAATAATACTATGGTAAGTATTGCTGATTTGACTGGGGGAGTTTTGGGTTGGGCGAGTTCAGGAATGCTTGGTTTTAAGGGAGCAAAGAAAGCTACTCCATATGCCGCTACGCAAGTAGTTGCTAATGTGAGTGAAAAAGTGAAAAAATATGGACTATCAGAATTAGAAGTTTTTGTTAAGGGAGTGGGAAGCGGTAGAGAAGCTTCCATACGCGCGCTGGCTAATAATGGATTTGATTTAACATTAATCAAGGATGTGACCCCGATTCCACACAATGGATGTCGGGCGAAAAAACCTAGACGAATATAAAGTTTATGGCACGAGATATACAAGCAAAATGCAGAAAATGTAGAAGAGCTGGAGAAAAGCTTTTTATTAAAGGTGACAGGTGTAACGGACCTAAATGTGCTATGGTAAAGCGGGCTTATGCACCGGGAGTTCATGGCAAGAAAATAAAGCGTGGTCTTAGCGAATACGGAATGCAACTTGCAACAAAGCAAAAAATAAAAAGAATGTATGGAGTTCTAGAAAAACAATTTAGAAAGCATTTTGAAGAAGTAAAAAGCAAAAAAGGAATCACTGGCGATTTGCTTTTGGCTCGCTTGGAAATGAGATTGGATAATGTGGTATATAGAATGGGTTTAGCTAGTTCAAGATCGGGTGCTCGCCAATTAGTTAATCATGGTCTAATTAGTGTGGAAGGAAAAAAAGTGACTATTCCGTCATACGAAACTAAAGTTGGGCAAATTATTGGACTAAACAAAGCTAAAACAGAGCGAAATTATTTCAAAAATATAGAGCAGGCTTTGAAAAACAAAAAAGATTTTCCAGCTTGGTTAAGTTTCGACGCTGACAAAAAAGAAGGGAAAGTTGCGGGGCAACCGCAAAGAATGGATATTGGGGTAAATGTTGACGCCCAAATTATAGTGGAATATTATTCTCGATAAAAATATAATAAACGATGCTAATCAACGAATAAATGCTAATCCACGAATTTCTAATATTGCGAATGATTCGCAATTAGCAGATTCGCATATATTAGCGGATTAGCATCACATAAACTATGCAAATATCACTTCCTCAAAAACCTAAATATGTTTCTTCGGACAAAAAAACCGCTACTTTCGAAATTGAAGGTTGCTATCCGGGATATGGAACAACATTAGGCAACGCTCTTCGCAGAGTGCTTTTGTCTTCTCTTTCTGGAGCGGCTATCGTTTCAGTTAAGATAAAAAATGTTAAACATGAATTTTCCACCATTCCGAATGTAGCCGAAGATATTATCCAGATTATTCTAAACTTGAAACAAGTAAGATTTAAGCTTCATGGCGAGGAAAACGTGAAAGTTAATTTGAAAGTTAAGGGTGAAAAGAAGATAACTGCTGATATGATAGAATGTCCTTCAAATGTGGAAGTGGTCAATGGGGAGGCGTTCATCGCTTCTATCACTAGTCCAAAGGGTGAAGTTGAAATAGAAATGGAAATCTCTAGAGGCATTGGATATATTCCAGTTGAACAACAAGATCGGGAGAAAAAGGAAGTTGGTGTGATTGCAGTAGACGCAATTTATACTCCAATTCGAAAAGTTAATTATACTATTTCTAATATGCGCGTGGGAAAAAGAACTGATTTTGAAAAAATAAGTTTGGAAATAGCTACCGACGGAAGCATTGAGCCACAAGAAGCTTTTCTGAAATCAGTAGAAATTCTAGTAGAACAATTTTCTGTACTTAAGGAATTTGAAAAAGCCGGCAAAGAAAAAGAAGTAGTTGTTTTAGAAAAAAAGGAAGTTGAAGTAGAAGTGAAAAAGGTAGAAAAAGATCCGAGCATAGTTGAAATTACGGAGCTCAAAAGTCTTTCTACTAGAACTTTAAATGTTTTAGAAAAAGCAAAAATTAAGAATATCGGTGATATTGTAAAATTAAACGAAGACGAAATTACTAATTTGGATGGCATGGGAGCAAAAGGCATCAAGGAAATCAAAAAAGCTGTGGGTGATTTCGGGCTAAATTTGAAAAAGGCAGAATAATAATAGTAATTAGCTAGCAGATAAAATCATGCAACACAAGAATAAAACAAAGGAATTTGGCAGAACAACAAGTCAAAGAAAAGCGATGTACAAAACAATGCTGGGTAGTTTGATTATGCGAGAAAAAATTCAGACAACTGAAGCGAAAGCTAAAGAGCTCAAAGCTAGAATTGACAAAGTTATCAACAAAGCCAAACTTGGAAATGATGAAAAGAAAAAACTTAGCATCCGAAAAGATTTGATAAAATATCTTCCAGAAATGGCTATTAAGAAAATCACTGGAGAATTTTTGAAAAAATTTGAAAAGAAAAATTGTGGCTATACAAGAGTGATAAAATTAGCTCCAAGAAAAAGCGATGGAGCAAGAGTTGCGGTAATTGAATTTATATAATTATGAAAACAATCAATAGAAAATATCATTTATTTGATGCAAAAAAAGAGAATCTCGGCAGAATGGCGACAAAAATTGCGACAGTTCTTCGGGGTAAAAACAAAGTTGATTTCACTCCTAATATTGATGGTGGTGATTTTGCGGTAGTTATAAACACTGATAATTTGCAGGTGACGGGCAACAAACTGGATGGAAAACTATATCATCATTATAGTGGATACCCGGGTGGAATTAGAAGCGTAAAACTCAAAGATCAAATTGAAAAAGATTCTCGAGAAGTTATAAAGGCAGCTGTCTATGGGATGTTGCCGAAAAATAAATTGAGAGATTTGATGATAAAGAGACTTTTGACATATAAAGATGATAAGCATGAGCACAAGATTTCGTAATTAGTAGAGAAAAAACATTATGCCAACAAAGAAAACTATAAAAAAAGAAGATGAAGCAACTCCGAAAGAAAAAGTTGCCAAGAAAGGAGCTTATTTTTATGCAGTCGGCAGAAGAAAAACTGCTATTGCTAGAGTTAAGATTTTTCCTTCTGACATTGCTCAAAATACACTTACGATAAATGAAAAGAAATTTGAAGAATATTTTCCAGTGAGTCGTTGGCGAGATTTAGCAAAAGCCCCTTTGGCTTTGGCAGGAGAGGGTGCGAAATTTAGCGTAGAAGCAAATGTTTATGGTGGAGGAATAAGCGCGCAAGCTGACGCAGTAAAACTTGGGATTGCCAGAGCACTTGTGCTTTTCAATAAAGATCTAAAAAAAGCTTTGAAGGGAGAAAAATTTCTAACTCGTGATCCGCGAGAAGTGGAACGCAAAAAATTCGGCCTCAAAAAAGCCCGCAAAGCCCCACAGTGGGCGAAACGATAGTAGATTTTTATATAAACTATTTCTCAAAACACCCCGCCAAGACGGGGTGTTTTTTTGCTATAAAATTGGTTTTGGGGTAAAATAAGAGAAGAAAAGTTATCCACAGCCAAAAAGTTGCCAAGATTTACTATGGTGATATAATATCATTGTGAGATTATAAAGTAGGAGGATTTTCAAAATTTATGGGAAAGTAAAATTAATTATTATGCCAACAAGCAAAAAAGATTTTAGGAATATAAAAACTTGTTTTTGTTTTCTTGATGAAACGGGTTTAATTCATAGCGATAGGGATAAATTCTTTGCATTAGGAATTATAAAATGTGAAAATCCAGAAAAGATTTATAATAGAATAAGAAAAATAAGACAAAAATATAATTACAACGAAGAATTAAAATGGGCAGATTTAAATAGAAAAATTAGATTTAATATAGCGAGCGAATTTTTCGATATTTTTTTAAAAGAAAAAATAGAATTTAATAGTATTATTCTAAAAAAGGATGAGTTGGATTTTAAAAAACATTATGATGGTAATTTAAACAAGGCTTATAGAAATTTTTCTATTGCTTTATTGAAATTAATTATTGGGAAAAATCCACAAGAGTTATTAATTGTTTTAGCTGATGATTATTTTACTCCCGACGGAACTGATTTGGAAGTGACAATTAAAAAATTCGTTAATGATCATTATAAGAAATTTATTGTGGCTGGGGTATGCCAAATAGATTCTAAATCATCGGATATTTTACAATTAACCGATTTGATTTTAGGTGCAGTAATGTATGATTTGAAAAAAAGAGAAGAATTGATAATAAACCAAAATAAATATAAAAGAAAATTTCTAAATTTTATGTATCAAAAAATGAATATAAAAAGAGGGTTTTTTATTCATAACTGGACAAGATTAAAAATAACAAATTATGTTTCATCAGAAATATATAGAAAAGAATATTGTATTCCACGGGGGAAAATAAAGGCATCAATATTTGATGCTAAAAAATCAATAAATATTAAAAGACAAGAATCAAAAAACAGGCCATGACCCACAACGGGTGACGCCTGCTTTCCACAGATGCTATGAATAATAACATCTATAATGAGTATAGCAAAAATTTCAATTCTGTCAAGATTGCAAATACTCACACTAAATAATACGCTTAATCAGCGGGAATATTTCAAAAAATCAGGAACACACTTTTGGCTTATTGGGAGAAAGGGGGTAAAATAGAAGTGTTCAGTAATATGTTCAGTAACATAAATATAAACATATGCCTACGCGAAAAATTGAGGAGAAAAATGTGAGGAAACTAACCCGCATGGGGCGAGAGGGAAGTAGTCTCGGAATGACCATCCCGAAAGAACTCGTCCAGGAACTCGGTTGGCGAGAAAAGCAAAGAGTGAAAGTGACGAAGATTAAAGGTGGGCTTCAGATTAGAGATTATAGGAGTAAATAAATAAATTTATTGACTATAGATATAAATAACAAGTTTTAAAATAAGTGATCTGCTGGAGAGTATAGAATTTATTCTTAAAAAGAGTATACTAAAGAAGTGTATTAAAATTAAGAGAAGATATTGATTTATGTCAGAAACTGAAAACGAAAAATATAAAGATTTATCAAGAGAAAATCTTTTGAAAGTTATCGAAAAATTAGAAGCTCGCAAAAAATACGGGCTTATTTGGGATGAGGAAAAAGTGAAAGAGCAATTTGAAAAAGATGCTGTGAATGCTTTGCCAATTTTGAAAGAAATTAAGGGCAAAGAAATCAAAACCAGTCCTGATGAGCCAATAAACATTTTAATTGAGGGCGACAATTATCATGCTCTTTCTGTTTTGAATTTTACTCATCAAGGAAAAATAGATGTGATTTATATTGATCCGCCATACAATACAGGGAACAAGGATTTTGTTTATAATGATAATTATGTTGAGGAAGAAGACTCTTTCAAGCATAGTAAGTGGCTTTCTTTTATGTCCAAGAGATTAAGACTAGCCAAAACATTGCTTAAAGATTCAGGTATTATATTTATTTCTATTAATGATATAGAACAGGCTCAATTAAAAATTTTGTGCGATGAAATATTTAATGAAAATAATTTTTTGGCAAATTTAATTTGGCAGAATAAAGAAGGAGGAGGAAGTTCAGATAGTAAATATTTTAGAATTAAACACGAATACATATTGGCATATTCCAAAAATAAAGAGTGCTGTTTTATTAAAGGGGATGAAATCTCTAATTTAGATAGATATAAACAAAAAGATAAATATGAAAAAGTAAGAGGTCCATTTTACTTGCAAAAACTAGGGATGGGAAGTATTCAATATTCAAATTCATTGGATTATGAAATAGAAACTCCGGATGGGGGAAAAGTGAAACCAAAGGATAATAATAGTGGAGCAAAGGCGTGTTGGAGATGGTCAAGAAAGAAATTAGAATGGGGTATAAAAAATAATTTTATAGTGTTTAAAAAAGATAAAGAAAATATTTGGCAAGTTTATACGAAACAATATTTAAACTGCGATAATGAAGGTAATAAAATAGACAGATCTCAAAGACCATTTGGTGTTATAGATCAATTTTCAAGCACGCAAGCATCTAAAGAAATCAGAGAAATGAATGTGCTTGGATTTAGTTATCCAAAACCCAAGGATCTTATTGCATATCTAATAAATAAATATATAAATAAATCCGCTATCGTTTTAGATTTTATGGCAGGCACAGGAACCACTGGACATTCGGTTTTAGCTTTAAATAAAAAAGATAATGGGAATAGAAGTTTTATACTCTGCACAAATAATGAATTGAATGGTGTTGGAAGTGAATTGGCTAAAAAATATCCCAAAAAAGATAAAGAACAATTTGGAATTTGTAAGAGAGTCTGTTACCCTAGAATTGAAAAAGTTATCAAGGGTTATAAAAATTCAAAAGGCGAAAAAATTGAAGGACTTGGTGGAAATTTAAAGTATTTCAAAACTGGTTTCATAAAAAAGACAGTCAATGGTGATGATATGAAAATTAAACTTACGCGAGAATGCACGGAAATGCTTTGTATTCGTGAGGGAATTTTTGATGAAAAAAAGAAAGCCGAAGATTTTGCAATTTTTGAACAAAATGGAAAAATTATGTCAGTGTATTATTCTGTTGAACGCAAGGGTTTGAAAGAACTTAAGAAAGAACTGGACAAAATGAAGGGTGAAAAAGTTTTGTATTGTTTTACGCTTGATCCGCTTGGTTTGGATAAAAGCGATTTCACAAATTGGAAAGATACTCAGCTAGAACCAATCCCACAAAAAATATTAGAAGTTTATGAAGAAATATATGAATATTAATCTTAAAGAATATCAAGAAAGAGCCGTTGATCAACTCACAGATAAAGTGAAAGGACTTTTGGAGTTGGAAGGAATTGGTGAGGTTTGTGTTTTTCAAGCTCCAACAGGAAGTGGAAAAACCATAATGACTGCCAAATTTATCGAAGGAATAATCAGGGAGATGCCAAAAACAGATTTATGTTTTGTGTGGGTTAGTATTGGCAAAGGTAATCTGCATTTACAAAGCAAACATAGTCTTGAGCGAATTTTTGGTGGCTCGCCAAGAGTTTCTTTGATTGAAGAAGAATTTAATGGTGGACGAGAAAGAATTGTGCGAAATGAAGTCGTGGTGGCTAATTGGGAAAAATTGCGAACAAAGGATCGAGAATCTGGAGATTGGAAAAATGTCTTGATGAAAGACGGAGAGAAAATAAATTTTCGTGAAGTGTTAGCAAAAACTAGAGAGCAAAGACAAATTATTTTGATTATAGATGAAAGTCATATTGGTGCGACAGCTGAACGAACTAATGAACTGCGAAAAGAAATTAATGCTGATGTGATTTTAGAAATGAGTGCCACGCCAACTATTACGCAAAATGTTTTTGAAATTGTGCGAGTAAATCCAGCCGAAGTGATCGAAGAAGGAATGATTAAAAAAGAATTGATTATCAATGAGGGAATCAATAAAATCGAAAATGATGAAAAGGACTCGCAAGAAGTTGTTTTGGAAATGGCTTTTCAAAAAAGAGCAGAACTTAAAAAATTATTTGAAAAGGAAAAAGTAAAGGTTAATCCGTTGGTGCTCATTCAAATTCCAACCGCCGAAGCTGGCAAAGACAAAATTGAAGCGGTGCGAGAATTTCTTGGTAAAAGAAATATTGTCGAGCGAAAAAATGGTAATGGAAATGGTAAGCTAGCTATTTGGTTGGCTGATCAAAAATCGGAACTGCTTGACTGGATTTCGGAACCTGACAATGAAATTGAGTTTCTCATTTTCAAACAAGCGATTGATACTGGTTGGGATTGTCCACGCGCCCATATTCTGGTGAAATTTCGAGAATCACACAGCGAAACTTTCGAAATTCAAACTGTCGGGCGCATTTTGCGTATGCCAGAACAAAAACATTATGATAGCGAAGATTTGAATCGCGGATATATCTATACCAATGTCCAAAGTATTTTAGTAAAGAAAGAAGAATATAATCCAAATATCATCAAACATCTTAATAGTAAAAGGATTGAGGATTATAAATCAATAAAACTCACTTCGTATTATAAACAGAGAGTTGATTATGGTGATGTTACCGCCAGCTTCACGCCAACTTTTGAAAAATCTGCCAATGAATATTTTGGCCTCAAGGGCGACCATACTCTTTTTGCGGAGTGTATTTTGAATGTTGAAAAAAAAGGTATTTCTCTGAACATAAAACACTACGAGCAAGAGATAATTGCGGACACTAAGCTGGACATGAAATCTTTTGATGAATTGCAGGGGAAGATTACGCCTGAAACAATCAAGCGACTGATGATTGCTGGCAATGATTTGGATAATATGTTTAAGCAGGTTATAAAAAGCAATTTAGGATCGTTTCGTGGTGTGAAGCGTTCTGTTTCTCCAGTGAAAACTGCTATTTATTGTTGGTTTAGAAAATATTTAGGTGCGGAGAGTTGGAGCGAGCCAAGTTTTTTGACTCAAAAAATATTTTTGCATAATGGTAATAAAGCAATTTTTGAAAAAATACTCAGAGAATCTATTGAGGCATATCGAGAAGTGAAAGAGGACGAGGTTCGTGAGAAGGTAAAAGAAAGTGAAAAATATTATAATTTCGAATTGCCGAAAGAATTATTTTTCAATGACCATACTGATGAATTAGTTGAAGTGAAAAAATACGCTTATGATAAATGCTATTTAGGCAAAGACCGTTCTGAACCGGAAAAGAATTTTGAAAAATTTCTTGATGATAATTCTGAAAAAATTTCGTGGTGGTGGAAAAATGGAGAAAACAAGCAAGACTATTTCGGCGTGCGCTATGAATACAACAATGAGATTTTTACATTTTACCCCGATTATCTTGTCCAGCTTAATGATGGGCGCTTAGGAATATTGGAGATCAAGCAATTAGGTGATCGTGACGGAAGCGGAAAAACCAAAGCCAAAGCAGAAGCTTTGCAAAAACATCTCGCCGATCAGAAAAATAAAAAAGTTTTTGGCGGTGTTGTGATTGAGAAAAATGGCGACTGGCTGATAAATTCTGAAAATGTTTATGATTGGGAAAAATGTGAGAGTGGGGATTGGAGTGAGTGGAAAATTTTAGAGTTATAATAAAACAACCGCCCATTTACGGTGGGCGGTTGGTGAAATGGTATAATCTCTTGGCCTAGAGGTTATTTTTTATCCATTGGCTATTTGCTTCTGCGAGATTGCTCCACGCTGTTTCGCGTCCCGTGACATTAATTACTATCAAGCGATCATTCAAATCCATAAATAGTTTAATATTATCGCGTCCCGCTTCTGCTGATAGTGACGTTTTGATAAGCCAAAACGATTCTAGAGGCTTACAGTAATAACTGTACGACTTTAGGTGATCCCATAATTTCTGATAATCCTTTCCGGGAGTTTTCAGATCATATGATACAAGTAGTGTATTCATGTAATTACTTTTTGGTTTTATCTCTAGGTTAGTACCTGGCGAATTAGCTAGCTCCTAGAGCGCTAGTAGAAAAAGCGCTTTTCTTTATATTATCCTAGCAGAAAGGCTTTTGGTTGTCAAGTTTTAAGGAGATATTGCTTTTAAAAATGAATTGTGCTAGTATGAAGACATGCATATAATACAACAAAAACTTTTGGAGTTATCAAAAAATGAGAATTTGGCGAAACTTAGCCTTAGGGATATGGCTAGGAGTATTGGCATGCCAAGTGAATCTCCTCAAAAGATAAAACATCATGTAATGCAACTTCAGAAAAAAGGTTTTTTAACTATAGATAGAATTAAGGGCGTTATGGATAGAACGACTGGGGAGGCAAGTTGGTCAAAAGGCTTTCTTAAAAAAACTGCCAAGCTCTTTTCAATTCCAATAATTGGAACTGCGAATTGTGGTCCGGCAAATATTTTTGCAGAGCAAAACTTCGAGGGTTTTTTGCGCGTGTCGAGCAAGCTTATCGGACGATCGAAGCCAAATGGACTCTATGCCATTAAAACAGATGGCTCATCTATGAATAGGGCGGAGATTGGTAACAAGCGCATTGAAGATGGTGATTTTGTAATTATTGATGGTGAAAATAAAAATGCAGAAACAAATGATGTTGTTCTCGCAATTATTGATAACAAGGCAACTATAAAAAGATTTGTAGACGATAGAAAGAATGAGCAAATTGTTTTGAAGGCTGATTCATCATATGATTACGAACCAATATATTTGCATTCAGATGATGAGTTTTTTATAAATGGAAAAGTTGTGGGAGTAATTAAAAACTCTTAATATTTGAAACTATCTCTTTTTTTTATAAACTCATATGCTTAAGATAACGCTGGAAGAAATATCTGTACCTATGCTTACTGTTTGGAAATGGTCTGAGGGTGATTTTAAAAATGGATTGAAGTTTAGCACTGATGATGCAAAAATAGAATTTTATATATTGCCAGACAAGTATTCCTTAGAGAGGGGTCTTAGGGATAGAGAAACTTTTTTAAATGGGAGAATTGTTATTGAAATCGAAAATCCAGAAAAAAATCTTTTGAATGGATTGGTTGATTCTAATAGTGCTAACTCCTCAAGATCTGCTGAAAAAATTCATGAAATTTACAAAGCTGTTTTTCAGTATGTTACATTTCTTTGTCGTTGGCATGGCAATCTTCAGTATTTGTTTGATGGCCAAGGCACAAGCTTTCATGATTTGTTTTATGATGATGCGTTAAGCAGCTCTCGCGTAATGTGGTCATTGAATAATGGCAGAGAAAATTTATTTAAACTTAAAAAGGGAAAATCAAGAAAAATAAGTCCCATATTCAAAAGTAAGAATCTTTTAACTAAACAAAGATGGGATAAAATTAGAGGAGCTGCTTTACGCGGAGAACTTATTTCTAATGAATTGCAGGAATTAATAAAAATAAAAGGCAAGGCTAATTGGGGAGAAAAAAGAATTCCTATTGTCGAAACTGCCGCCCTAATGGAGGTTGTTTTAAATAATAAAGTCCGTTTATTTTTGCAGGATAAGGGTCAAAGTAAGACAAAAATTGATAGTATTGAAAAAGAGATAGGATTTTCAATACTTATTAATTTGTTCCTGCCTTCGTTACTAGCAAAGAGTGAATTTAAAAAATACCGTAGGCATATTAATGATCTAGATGCTTTAAGAAAAATTAGAAACGATATAATGCATAAAAATGCCAAAGAGGCTAATATTAATCAAGATATCGCCTTGCGTGGCATAAACGCGGCAATAAAAATTACCAGTATTCTTGATAAAAAATGATTTTAAAGGAAGATTTAATAACCCGAAGAAAAAAGTGGTCAGGAACCTTTTGGAGATTTAGAAAATAATTTTTGTTAAGTAACATGTTAAGTAACACTTTTTGAGTTTTTGGATTTTGCGAGAACTATGAATAACTCAGAAAATAAAAAAGACGGAAATTAATCCGTCTTTTTTGCTGTGAAAAGCTATATTACTTTTTCTTCTTCGAAACTACTTTCTTGATTTCGGCCTTGGTTTTGACAACCTTTTCTTTCTTGGGTTTTTTGGCTACTTTTTTGGCTTCCGCTTTTTCGGCTAATTTCTTGAAACGATCAACTCGGCCTGTAGCGCCCATTTCTTTCTTTTTGCCGGTGTAAATTGGGTGGCAAGCGCCACAAATTTCAATTTTCATTTCTGGCACAGTTGAACCGGTTTCAATCACGCTACCGCAAGAACAGGTTATTTTTGCGTCAGAGTAGTACTTAGGATGGATGTTTTTCTTCATAAAGTTAAGCAGGTTTTAGTTGTTTATACTAAGATAATTTAGCACAGCCTTTGAGAATTGACAAGGGGTAGAGTGGGTGGTATATTAGATAAGTCGTTTTATCTGATATAGAACGGCTAAAACACATACTTTCTCTGGATTCCGTCCTGATCCCAAAAGGGATTTTAGGAGTCCAGCTTTTTAGTAAGCCAAGAGAAGGTAGCGGAGATAATTAATTAAGGAAAAAAACAATGGAAGAAAATAAGAAAGAATCAGCCATAATGGTTGATCAAACTACTCCAGCAAAACAGCCGGTAGTTGATTGTTTCTCTGATTTAGATTTTTCTAAGTTAGAAGTGACACTTGAAGAAATGTTTAAGAGCGGTGTTCATTTTGGACATCACAAATCAAGGAAGAGTCCGAAGATGAATAAGTTTATCTTTGCAACCAAAGATAATATTAATATTTTAAATTTGGAAAAAACCAAAGAGAGACTCGAAGAAGCCATGAATTTTATTGCTAAGATAATTAGCGAAAATCAAGAAATACTTTTTGTTGGAACAAAAAAACAAGCTAAAAAAATAGTAGAATCTGCTGCCAAGAAATGCGGCATGCCAAGCGTCACAGAAAGATGGTTGGGCGGAACCTTTACTAATTTTTCTGTTATTTCTGGTCGCACCAGATATCTGCGTGAAGGATCAGAAAAAATGAAAAAAGGTGAATATACTAAATACACCAAGTTTGAACAAATGAAAAAAGCGGAAGAGTTGGAAAGATTAGAAAGCAAAATGGGTGGGATAAAGGAAATGATAAAATTGCCAGGCGCTATTTTTATCGCTTCAGTAATGGAAGATAATATCGCGTTGAAAGAAGCGAAGAACAAAGGAATCCCAGTTATTGCTTTGGTGGACACCAATATTGATCCAACAGATGTGGATTATCCAATTCCAGCCAACGAAGACGCTGTTTCATCCTTGAAATTAATGCTAGCCTATGTTGTAAAAGCTGTGTTGGAAGGAAAGGAGAAAAAAGAAAAATCAATCATTGAAGAAAAAGTAATTAGTTAAGAAGCGTAGTTATCCCGCACCAAATTCCAACCAAGATTTATTTTGCGGAAAGATTTGTGTGTGTTGTCGCCTACGGCTTAAGTTTATAAATAACAGAAAAATTAATTTGCGAATTGGTGCGGGATGCTATTTTGTAGCTACTCGTTATCACTCGTAGACAAAAGAGCATGTTAGACAAAATAAAAAAATTAAGAGAACAAACTGGAGCAGGGATGGTAGATATAAAAAAAGCTTTAGATGAATCGCAAGGCGATGAAGCGAAAGCGATTGAGATACTTCGCAAGCGTGGTCAGGAAAAAGCTTCAAAAAAATCTGAGAGATCAACGCAAGAAGGTGTTGTAGTGAGCTATATTCATTCCAATAGCAGAGTTGGTGCAATTGTTAATCTTCTTTGTGAAACTGATTTTGTGGCAAGAAATGAAGAATTTAAAAAATTAGCGGAGGATATCGCTATGCACATCACCGCTATGAATCCAAAATATATCAAACCGGAAGAAGTTCCTGTGGAAATTGTAGATAAGGAAAAAGAAATTTGGATTGAACAATTGAAAAATGAAGGAAAACCGGAAAACTTGATGCCAAATATACTTGCCGGAAAAGAAAAAAAATTCCGTGAGGAATTGTCGCTTATGACACAAGCGTATGTTAAAAATCCAGATCAAACCATAGATGATTTAGTGAAAGAAAAAATTGGAAAAATTGGAGAAAATATTCAAGTAGGAAAGTTCTATCGGATAGAATTGTGATAACGATGCTAATCAACGAATATATGCCAATCTGCTAATTGCGAATGAGAAATGATTAGCGATTCGTGGATTCGCATTTATTAGCAGATAAGCATCATATAAATATGGCTAATGTTTTAGTTTCTGTATATTCTTGGGAAAATCCTAAGGTTTATAGAAACAATATTGAACTGAAAAAAGATGAAAAGGTTATTGTTCCGATGGAAAATGGGAATGAACTTGGAATAGTTTTAGAAATTGATGTTAAAACCAAGGATGATTCGATAGAGGAAGTAGTCAGAAAAGCGACCAAGCGGGACAGTGAAACTTATGAAAAATATGAAAAAGAAAAAGATGCTTTGCTGGATAGATGTCGAAAAGAGATAAAAGAAAATCAATTATTAATGAAGGTGATTGATGCTAGGATAAGTTTGGATGGAAAGCAGGTTATCTTTGTTTTCACAGCTGATGGCCGAGTAGATTTTCGTGAATTAGTCAAAATTCTTTCCAAAGATTTCAAGAAATCAATTAGAATGCAACAGATTGGTTCTCGGGATGAAGCGAGAAAGCTGGGAGGCTATGGAATCTGCGGGCGGGAATTCTGCTGTGTCAATTTTCCCGGAAGCATTCCAAGCATTACTACAGATATGGCAAGGGTTCAACAAATTGCACATCGCGGAACAGAAAGAATTTCTGGCCTTTGCGGAAGATTAATGTGTTGCTTGGCCTATGAAGCTGATCAATATCGAAGTCTTCTGGAAGGAATGCCGGAACTCTATAGTATTGTGAATTCCAAGGAGGGTCGAGGAACGGTCGTGGAGATAAATGTAATGACGCAAGAGATAAAAATAAAATTAGAAAGTGGGAAATATATAGCCATAAAAAAAGAAGATATAAAATAAAGTATGCGAATCAATATTATGTTGTACACAATTGTTCCTCCAATACTTATCGTGATTAGCCTTGTCGGCATAATTATTTTTTTAGTGAAAAAAGCACCAGAAGTAGCTAAGTTAGATCGCGAAGAGGAAAAAAATAAGGAAAGATCAGCTATCTCTAAGAAAAGTATTTGGTCAATATTGAGAAAAAAAAATATCGAAGAGCACAAAGATTTCAATCATAGGACACTTTTGTTTCTGGAAAAAACAACCAAGAAGCTGAAAGTATTTTTTTTGAAAATGGAGAATATGTTTACCGATTGGGGAGAGTCGATTAGAAACAAAAGAAAGGCTCGAGAAGAAGAACATGTCGTTCGGGCGCTGGAACTAATTGAGGAAAATAAATTTTCCAAAGAAATAGAAAAATCTGAAGCTTTAGAAAATGGAAAAGTGGAAGAAAGAGAGGAAGAATCAGAGCCTAAGATAGAGAAAAAAGATATTTTGGAAAAAATATTAGTGGAGAGAATCGCGACCAATCCAAAAGATATCGAAGCATATGAAAGATTAGGGGAATATTATTTTGAAATAGAGAATTGGAATTATTCCAAGGAATGTTTCAAGCAAGTTTTGAAACTGAATCCAAGGAATATTGGAATTAGAAGTAAAATGAGAAAGTTGGAAAGAATGCTAGGAAAATAAAATAAAAGCCGGCGTAGCTCAGTTGGTAGAGCAACAGTTTTGTAAACTGTGGGTCACGGGTTCGAATCCCTTCGCCGGCTCAAGAATGAAAAAATATGATAGAGTGGTTAATTAAAAAATTGACCAAAAATATGTTCTTTGATATTATTAAAATATGGCTAGAAAGTGGACGAAAAAAGAAGAGGTTCAAAAAAAGAAAGAGCTTTTTGAATTTTATATCAAACAGAATAAGTCCATAAGTCAGATTGCGAAAATTTTGAATGTTGGTGAAAGTACAGTCTATGATCGTTTATTAAGACTGAATATTCCAATTAATAGAAAAAACAAAGAAGGATATAATAACATTAGAAATGATATATTTTTGCCTAAAAAATATTCTAAAGATTTAGCGGAATTTGTGGGAATATTGTTGGGTGATGGACATATAACTCCAACGCAAGTGACCGTAACATTAGGTAAAAAAGAAAATCAGTTCGTTGAATATGTAATGAATTTGATGGAGAAATTATTTCACGTAAAACCCAAAAAAATTATTACAAAAAGAAATGATTTTGTTGTTTATATGGGCTCAACAAAATTAGTAAGATGGTTTCTTGAGATGGGGATGGTTTCTAATAAGGTTAAACATCAAGTAGATTTTCCTTCATGGATTTTTAATAACGATGAATTTATGAAGAGAGCTTTAAGAGGTTTTTTTGATACAGATGGATCTGTGTATAAATTGAAATACGGTATTCAATTTTCTTATTGCAATAAATCTGTTCCTCTATTAAAATCTACACAAAAAATGTTATTGGAATTAGGATATTTCCCCTCAAGGGTTAGTAATGAAAAAAATGTTTATTTAACTAGAAAATTAGATTTGTTTCGATATTGTAAAGAAATTGGTTTTGGAAATAAGAAACACGAAAAGCGTTTTACGCAATGTATAATGGGTGTGTCGCATAGTGGCAATTGCTCGTGACTGTAAATCACGCGCCGTAAGGCTTCGCAGGTTCGAGTCCTGCCGCACCCACGGAGATGTTGGTCGTTGTAGCTCAGTTGGTAGTCGCCTCATCGGCGACCATGGTCGCCAGAAGCGGCGATCTGCCGAGGAGGCAGGAGCTTAGTGCCTGGGTAGCTCAGTTGGTAGAGCACATCCATGGTAAGGATGAGGTCACCGGTTCGATCCCGGTCTCAGGCTCAAAGTTAATTATAAAATATATAATATATAATTCATAAGTAGGATGTATAAATGTGTTTGGCATTGACTTGCTTGATACTTAATACATAATACTTAATACTATTTTTTATGGCACGAGAAAATTTAGCGAAGATGAAATGTGAAGTTTGCAAGACTGTAAATTATTTCACTTCAAGAAACAAGAAAAAATTGAAAGAAAAATTAGCAATGAAAAAACATTGCAAGAAATGCAAAACTCACACAATGCATAAAGAGGTAAAATAGCTTGACAAGGTGTCATTTTTATTGTTAAACTAAGATTAAGGTTTATTTAACTACTAATCTTGGTTTGATTTTATGAAAAGCAATATTAGAAAAAGAGCTATTTTATTGAGAGAAAAAGGATTTTCATTTAGAGAAATAAGTGAAAAAATAGGAATAGCAAAAAGCACAGCGAGCTTGTGGTTAAGAGATATTGATTTATCTAGAAAAGCTAAAAAAAGAATTACAGAGCTTGGAATTAGAGGTAGAAAAAAAGGCATTGAGACAAATAAGAAAAAAAGAAAAGTCGAAGATGATTTAATAAGGGAGAAAGTCAGAAAATATTTTTCTAATTCTGAGCACTTAAAAATAGATCCTAAAATAGCATGCGCTTTGTTGTATTGGTGCGAGGGAACAAAATGTAATGGAAATAAGGCAGTTTCTTTTTCAAATGCGGATCCTGAAATGATAAAATATTTTCTTTATGTTTTTAGACAAGCGTTTAAATTAAATGAGAAAAAATTTAGAGCACTTATTCATTTGCACGAATATCATAATGCTAAAAAACAACTTATATTCTGGTCTGGAGTGACTGATATTTCTACCGAACAATTTAACAAGTCATATATAAAAAGCAACACTGGTAAAAATAAGAAAGAAAATTATCCTGGTTGTGTTAATGTTAAATACTCAGATGTTAAAATTTATAGGGAGTTAATGTTTATAATAAAAAGATTGTTAAGGTAAAATAATAAGCGGGCGTAGTGAAACGGCTATCACTTCAGTCTCCAAAACTGACATTTCAGGTTCGAGTCCTGACGCCCGTGC